>JAEXPG010000336.1 GCA_023447015.1 Verrucomicrobiota bacterium | reverse complement strand
TTCTGACCGCGGCAGCCGCCCGAAGTCCGGCGGCCGTCGGTCCCCGGCATCCGGACGAACCGGGATGCAGGAATCGGCCATGATTGCGGTCAAAGGGAAACACTTTCCTCGCCGCCAGCCGCCCGCCGCCTCACGCTGCCAACGTTTCCCTCATGCGCCCACTGTCCCGCCTTCCGCTCTTCAACGCGTCGCGTTTCCACCCCGCCGCTCTCGCCGTCCTGCTCGCGCTGCTGCTCGCCGCGACCGGGCTCTGCGCCCAGGAGATCCGCTACGTCATTCACGTCAGTGTCGACGGCCTGCGCCCCGACGCCGTCACCGCGTTGCCGGCCGAGGCGCTGCCGAACTTCCAGCGGCTGCGCCGCCAGGGTGCCGGCACCGACAACGCCCGTTGCGATTTCGATCTCTCGATCACCCTGCCCAACCACACCACCCAGCTCACCGGCCGCAGCGTCGCCGGTCCCGCCGGGCACAACTGGACGGGGAATGGCGACCCCGCCCTCGGCCAGACCCTCGCCACCAACAAGGGCGCCTACGTCGCCGGCGTCTTCGAGGTCGCCCACGACCACGGCCTGCGCACCGCCGCGTACGTGAGCAAGAGCAAGTTCGCCCTCTTCGCCACCAGCTGGGACGCGGTGAACGGCGCCCCGGACGCCATCAAGCCCGACAACGGCCGCAACAAGATCGACCTCTTCCGCTACGACGCGAACACGGCGGCGCTGGTCGCCCAGCTCGCCGCCGACCAGCGCGCCCAACCGGCCAACTATGTCTTCCTGCACCTCACCGACCTCGACTCCGCCGGCCACGCCAAGGGTTGGGATGTGACACCGGGCAGCGACTACAGCAACACCCTCCTCCGCATCGACAACCGCCTCGGCGTGCTCTTCCGCCTCGTCGACGAGTCGCCCGTGCTCGCCGGCCACACCGCGATCGTGCTCACCGCCGACCACGGGGGCACCGAGAAGAACCACGGCGACGCCACCCTCGCGGTCGACTACACCGTCCCCTTCTACGTCTGGGGCCCCGGCGCGACCGGCGGCGCCGATCTCTACGCGCTCAACCCCGCCTCCCGCCGCGATCCCGGCACCGGCCGTCCCGCCTACGACGCCGCCCCGCAGCCGGTTCGCAACGGCGAGGCCGGCAACGTCGCGCTGAAACTCCTCGGGCTCGGCCCGATCCCCGGCTCCACCATCGGCGCGGCGCAGGACCTCGCCGTCGTCCGCTGAAGACGGCAGTGCACCAGGTGGCGGACACAACAGCCGTCGCCGCCAGCAGCACCACCGGTCGGTAGACCGAGGAGAATACCATCCCGGCTTCTCGCGCCGGGAGGAGTCCACGCCTACCCCCGCACGACCTCGCGCTCCTCCAGCGGACGGATCAGGATCGCGCCGAGCACGCCGCAGGTGAAGCCGCCGATGTGCGCCCACCAGGCCACGCCCCCGAGGTTCACCGACCGGGACCCGGCCTCCAGCGCCGCCAGCCATTGCAACCCGATCCAGCCGAGCAGATAGAGCACGGCCGGCACCTTCACCGGAAACGGGATGACCGCGATCGGCACCAGCAGCGTCACGCGCGCGGTCCAGCACCACACCAGGTACGCGCCCATCACCCCGGCGATCGCGCCCGACGCGCCGACCATCGGGAGCACACTGGTGCCATGCGACGACATCCCCTGCACGATCGCGGCGACCGCGCCGCAGGCGAGGTAGAACCCGAGAAACTTGAACCGCCCGAGGCGGTCCTCGACGTTGTCTCCGAAGATCCACAACGTCCAAAGATTGCCGAGGATGTGCAGCCAGCCGGCGTGGAGAAACTGGCAGGTGAACACCGTCGCCAGCGCGTGCCGAAGCGCGGGCTTGTCGCCGCTGCGGAGCGCCTCGCCGAGGCCGGCGGGGACGAAGCCCCACTCCGTGATCGCCCGATGGAGCCCGCCGCCCCGCGGCTGCAGCTCCCACCAGAACGCGGCCCCGCAGCCGGCGATGATCAGCAGCGTCATCCACGGAAACCGCCAGCGCTCCTCCGAATCCTTGACCGGAATCATGGCCGCGACAGAAGCGCCGGCCCCCTGCGCTGTCGAGAGCCCGGGGGCTCCAATTGCCTCCGAATTTTCCAGACACCATGGGCGGCGCCCCAACCTCACGCCACCGCGACGTCGTTACCCAAACTAAGCCCACTTTGGGCCACCGCGCCGAGGTGGCCTTCCGGAAAACCCGAGACGACGCCCCAGCCTGCAGACGCGGCCGTGCCGACATCCCACCGCACCGCGGCGCTTGCCTCGCCGCGCCTCCTTCGGCCTCATCTCGCCCATGCCCGCCGAGGACCAACCCGACCTGTTCGCCGCCGACTCCGGCGCCGCCGCCCGCGGCGCCGAGTGGCCGGCCTCGCCGCGCAAACAACCGCTCGCCGCGCGCATGCGCCCGCGCTCCCTCGCGGAGATCGCCGGCCAGCGCCACATCCTCGAGCCCGAGTCGCTGCTCCCGCGACTGGTGAAGAGCAACCAGTTCGGCTCCCTCATCTTCTACGGGCCGCCCGGCTGCGGCAAAACCAGCCTCGCCGAGGCCATCGCCCGCGAGACCGGCAGCCGCTTCGTGCGCCTCAACGCCGTCATGTCCAACGTCGCCGAGTTGCGCGAGGTGCTCTCCATCGCCCGCCACCGGCCCGAGACGACGATCCTCTTCATCGACGAGCTCCACCGCTTCAACAAGTCCCAGCAGGACCTCCTCCTGCCCGACGTCGAGCAGGGCAACATCCGCCTCATCGGCGCCACCACCCACAACCCCGGCTTCTACGTCAACCCGCCGCTGCTCTCCCGCAGCCACCTCTTCCGCCTCGACCCGGTCGGCGTGGACGACGTCACCGCCGTCCTGCGCCGCGCCCTCGACGATCCCGAGCGCGGCCTCGGCCAGACCGGCTGCACCACCTCCGACGCCGTCCTGCGCGACCTCGCGGCGCTCTGCGACGGCGACCTGCGCCGCGCGCTCAACGCCCTCGAGACCCTCATCCTCGGCCTGCCCCTGAAGGGCGAGCTCACCTCCGCCCAGCTCGAGGTCTTCGCCAAGGAGCGCCGCATCCGCTACGACGCCGACGAGGACGAGCACTACGACACGGTTTCCGCGTTCATCAAAAGCATCCGCGGCTCCGACCCCGACGCCGCGCTCTACTGGCTCGCCAAGATGCTCGCCGGCGGCGAGGACCCACGCTTCATCGCCCGCCGTCTCGTGATCAGCGCCTCCGAGGATGTCGGCCTTGCCGATCCGCTCGGCCTACCCCTCGCCGTCGCCGCCCACCACGCCTGCGAGTTCGTCGGATTGCCGGAGGCCGAATACGCGCTCGCCCACGCCACCGTCCACCTCGCCAGCGCCCCGAAGAGCAACTCGGTCACCCTCGCCCTCGCCGCCGCCAAGGCCGCGCTCGCGCAGGGTCCCGTGCAGCAGGTGCCCGTGGCGATGCGCGACAAGGGGGGCCAGGCGTCGAAGCGCATGGGCCACGGCGAAGGCTACCTCTACAGCCACGACTTCCCGGAAAACATCAGCGGCCAGGACTACCTCGAGAAACCGCTGCGGTTCTACGAGCCGAAGCCGGTCGGCTTCGAGGCCAAGACCGCCGAGCGCATCGCACATTGGCGCAACCTCAAGCGCCAGCTCCAGGCCAAGTCGTCGAAGCGCCCCCCGGCCGCCAAGCCGCCCGGCGACGCCCCCTGACCGGTCAAACCCGCGTAAACGCCGGCGGCACCGCCCGCCCCGAGCTTGCCACGACACACGCACGACGGCAGCCTCCCCCGCGATGAAGAAGCTTTCCGCCCTGTTGTCGCTCGCACTTGGTCTCAGCCTCATCCCGGTGGTGTTCTCCGCCGACAAGAAGCCGGTCCCCGCCCCGGCCGCCAAACCGACGGCTCCCGCCGCAAAGCCGGCCGTCCCCTCCGACAAGCCCGCCGCGCAGGCGGCGACGAAGGGCGCCACCAAGACTCCGGCCAAGCCCGCCGCCGAGGAGAAGAAGGAGGAGCCGCTCGTGGGCATCCTCATTGAGCGCAACGTCGGCGGCTTCATCAACCTGAAGGTCGAGGACGGGAAATTCGTCATGCTCTTCCTCGATGCCGAGAAGAAGGAAACCAAGGCCAACGTGCTCAAGGCCACCGTCCGGTACCGCAAGAACCGCGCCGACCACCGCCATCTGCTCACGCGCACCGCCGACGAGAAATCGCTCCGCGCCCCCACCCCGGCCGACCGCCCCTACCTCTACAACCCCCTCTACATCGTTCTCTTCGACGACAACGAGGAAACGCCCGCCGAAGCCTACACCAAGAGCTTCAAACAACTCACTCCGCAGGATGGCGAAAGTGTTCCCGCCGACGAAATGACCCCGGAACAGATCAAGAAGGTCAAAAAATAGGCCTGCCTGGATCGGCGCACCGTCCCCATGCGTCACCCGGCCCAAGTCCTCCTTTTCCTGGCCGCCGCAGCCACGCGGGCGGCGGCCGATTTTTTCGTGGCACCGAACGGCAGCGACACCGCCGCCGGCACCCTCGCCGCCCCCTTCGCCACGCTGACGAAAGCCCGCGACGCCATTCGCACACTCAAGACCACGTCAGGGCTGCCGCCGGAAGGAGTCACCGTCTGGCTGCGCGGCGGGTTCTACGACCTCACCGGCTCGCTCTCCCTCACCACTCTCGACTCGGGCAGCGCCACCGCCCCGATCGTCTACGCCGCCTACCCGGGCGAAGAGGTGCGCATCACCGGTTCACGCCGCCTCGATCCGTCCTGGTTCGCCGTGGTCGACAGCACCGCCCCGGTCTGGAGCCGGATCGACCCGGCCGCCCGCGGACAACTCGTCGTCGCCGCCCTCCCCGCCCACGGCATCTCCAACTACGGCACCCTCAAGTCCCGCGGCTACGGCGCCCAGTGCATCGCCCCGCTCACGCTCTTCTGCGACGGCCGTCCGCTCACACTCGCCCGTTGGCCCAACGACCCGCTCGAGTTCGCGACCGTCGACACAGTAACCTCGGGCACCCAGTTCACCTACCTCGGCGACCGGCCGTCCCGTTGGACCCAGGCCGAAGAACTCTGGCTCCACGGCCTCTGGGGCAACTACTGGGCCGACTTCCACTTGCGGGTCTCGGCCATCGCCCCGGCCACACGGACGATCACCGTCGCCGCGCCGCCCGCCAGCTACGGCATCAATCCCCAGTCGCCGTATCTCGCCTACAACCTCCTCGAGGAAATCGACCAACCGGGCGAGTACTACCTCGATCGCACCACCGGCCGGCTCTACCTCTGGCCCGGCACGCCGCTCGCCGGCTCCACCCTGCAGGTGAGCATGACGGAGACGCCCCTGCTGAGCATCGCCGGCGCTCAATTCATCGTCTTCCGTGACCTCACCTTCGAGGCGTCGCGCGCCGGGCTGGTCGACATCGCCAGCGGCACCGACAACCGCCTCGAGCGCTGCCTGCTGCGCAACGCCCAGTTCGGCGCCCGCGTCAACGGCACCCGCAACGGCCTCGACACCTGCGAGGTCATCGCTTGCGACGAGGATGGCGTCCGTCTGGGCGGTGGCAGCCGCGCCACCCTTGTCCCGGGCGAGAACTTCGTCACCAACTGCCGGATCCACCGCGTCGCCCGCGAGGCCTGGACCTACCACCCGGCGGTGTACATCAGCGCGGGCTGCGGCCAGATCGTCGCGCACAACCTCTTCGACGACCTTCCCCACTCCGCGGTTCTGTTCTCCGGCAACGATCACCGCATCGAGGCCAACGAGATCCGCCGCGTCTGCCGCGCCACCTCCGACTGCGGGGCGATCTACACCGGCCGCGACTGGGGCTACCGCGGCAACAGCATCGCCGGAAACTTCATCCACCACATCGCGACGATCTGGGGCAGCGGCGCGCGCGGCGTGTACCTCGACGACCTCGTCAGCGGCCCCGCCGTCACCGGCAACGTCTTCTACGCCCTCCAGGAAACCGCCATCTTCTGCGGCGCCGGGCGCGACCTCGAGATGACCAACAACGTCATCGCCGCCTGCGACGTCGGCCATTTCAGCGGCGACTACGCCCGCAGCTGGATCACCAACACGCCGGGCGACTCGTGGAACCTCCTGGAGCGGCTCGCGGCCAACGGGATCAAGTACCAGCAGGAGCCGTGGGCGTCCCGCTACCCCGCCTGCGCGGCCATCCCCAACGACTTCGCCACCATCATGACCGGCCTGTGGCGCAATCCCCAGGGCTGCGTCTTCTCGCGCAACGCCGGCTGGGCCAACGGGACCTGGATGCGCGAACACGACGCGTCCGGCACCGGCGTCTTCAGCGTCTACGCCGCCATCGCCGACAACGATCCGGCCATCACCCCGCTCTTCGACGCCCGCGCCGCACTCGACCGTTCGCTGCGCCCGGTGTCGCTCGCGGCCCCCGTCGCCGGCTTCAACCCGATCGCGTTCGCCGAGATCGGCCGCGACTTCTCCACCTGGCCCGCGGCCACCCGGCCGCCGCCCGCCCCGGTGCTCACGGTGCGTGCCGCGTCGCCGACGCAGGTCGACCTCGCGTGGGTCGACTTCGGCAACCTGCCGGCCAACCAGGAGACCAGCTTCACCCTCGAACGCCGCAACCTGCCCGACGGCCCGTGGCAGCTCCTCCGTACTTACGGACCGGATTCCGATTTCGACTCCGACTCGGGCCTCGCGCCCACCAAGGCCTACGCCTACCGGGTCCGCGCCACCAACGCCGCCGGATCTGCCATCTCCCCCGCGTGCGAGATCGTCATGCCGGTCCTTCTGGTTCCGACCGCCCCCGCCACGCGCCTCGAAGCGGAGACCGCCTACACCGTCGTCGCCGATGTCGGCTCCTACGGTACCGTCGGCGTCTCCAACGGAACCCTCGACAGCGAACGCAGCGTGCGGCTCTACGATCCGGGCGACTCCTTCCGCCGCAGCTTCACTGTCACCACCGGTGGCCTGCACCGGATCGCCTTCCGCGGCCGGGCTGGCGGCACCGGTTTCTGGCCCAACGGCTACAAGTTCCACCTCGACGGCCAAGCGCTGCCCCTGACGGGCGACTTCTCCACGCTTTCCGCCTACGACACCTCGTACGGCGGCTGCTATTGGGGCACGATGTACAGCGAACCGCTCCAGCTCCCCGCCGGGACGCACACCCTCACCGTGACCTCCGGGACTTACTGGGCGGTCGCCGATTATCTCGAGTTCGTCCCGATCGCCCCGCCCGCCCCCACGAGCTACGCGGCGTGGAGCGCCATCCATTTCGCCGCCGACCAGCTCGCCGATGCCGCCTTCTCCGGTCCGCTCGCCTGCCCCGCCGGCGACTCCGTTCCGAATCTGCTCAAGTACGCGCTCGGCCTCGATCCCTGGACGGCGCAACGCAGTCCCTTCGCCACCACCTCCGTCGCCGCCGGCCACCTGCAGTTCGACTTCACCCGGCCGGTCGGCCGCACCGGCATCGCCTACATCGTCGAAGCCTCCGGTGACCTCGCCGTGTGGGCACCGCTCACCGCCGCCACCATCGCCACCGACGGGGGCTGGGAAACGATTCGCGCGATCGACACCGGGGACACCGCCACCGCCCCACGGCGGTTCGTGCGCCTGCGCATTACGCTTCAACCCTGAAGCCATCCGCAGCCGGACGGGCCTGCCGGGCGGAATCGCACACCAAGACCGGCGCTCCGGCCACCGCCCCTCGCACTGACCTGCACCTGAGCCGTCTCGGCCGGTCTTCTGTCTGCCCGAGGCATCCGCCGTTTTGGCCGCCGCCCGCCTGCGCCTTTCGGTTCAGCGCTTGTAGAGCGGGCGGGCGGTGTAGCGGGTGTGCAGGAGCTCGTGCGCCTTGCCGGTGTTCGGTTTCCCCAGGAAGTCCTGGTAGAGGCGGATCAGCTCGGGGTTCTCGTGCGAGCAACGCACCGCCTGGTTGCGGTCGTCCTGGTAGAGTCCGGCAGCCCGCTGGCGCCGGCGCTCGTTGTCGACGCCGTACGGCTGCCCGCCGCCGCCGATGCAGCCGCCGGGGCAGGCCATCACCTCGATGAAGTGATACGGCGTCTCCTTGCCCTCGCGCCGCGCCTCGCGCACGTGCTCGAGCACGGCCGCCACGTGGTTGAGCCCGTGGGCCACGGCCACCCGGACCGGCGTGCCCGCGATGTCGACCTCGGCGGTTTTCACGCCGTCGAGTCCGCGCACCGCCTCGAACTCCACCTTGCCGAGTTTCTGCCCGGTGGCGTAGTGCGCCGCCGTGCGGAGCGCCGCCTCCATGACGCCGCCGGTCGCCCCGAAGATCGTGCCGGCGCCCGAGTACGCACCGAGGATCGAGTCGGGCGCGCCGTCCTCGAGGTTGAGGAAGTCGATGCCGGACTGCTTGAGCATGCGCGCCAGCTCGCGGGTGGTGAGGCAGATGTCGACGTCCTTGAACCCGGAGGCGTACATCTCCTCGGTGCGCGAGAGCTCGTACTTCTTCGCCGTGCAGGGCATGACCGAAACCACCACGAGCTTGGCGGGATCGAGGCCGGCCTGCCGCGGGTAGTAGGTCTTCGCCAGCACGCCGAGCATCTGCTGGGGCGACTTCGCGGTGGAGAAGTTGTCGATGAAGTCCCAGTGGTTCTTCTCCATGAAGTCGGTCCACGCCGGGCAGCAGGAGGTGATGAGCGGGATCGGCCCGCGCTTGTGGACGAAGCGCTGGATGAACTCGCTCGCCTCCTCGACGATCGTGACGTCGGCCGAGAAGTTGGTGTCGAACACGGCGTGGAACCCGAGCCGGCGCAGCGCGGTGTAGAGCTTCCGGGTGAGATTGGTGCCCGGCGGCAGCCCGAACGCCTCGCCGATGGTCACGCGCACCGAGGGCGCGATCTGCACGACGCAGACCTTGCCCTTGTCGTGCAACGCCTCCCAGACGGCGGGCGTCTCGTCGTTCTCCACGATCGCTCCGGTCGGGCAGTGCGCGGAGCACTGGCCGCACTTCACGCAGGGCGACTCGCCGAGCGCGATGTCGCCGGCGGGCGCCATGCGGGTGTTGATCCCCCGCTCGAGGAAGGAGAGCGCCCACACGTCCTGGTGCTGTTGGCACACCTGGACGCAGCGCCCGCATTTGATGCACTTGTCGAACTCGAGGATGATCGAACCGGTGGACTTGTCGGCCGGCAGATCCTTCACGTGGCGCTTGATGCCGTCGGTGCGGATGTTGAAGTCCGCCGCGATCGCCTGCAGCTCGCACTCGCCGTTGCGTCCGCAGGTCAGGCACTCGGCCGGATGGTTGGAGAGGATGAGCTCGAGCGTGGTCCGGCGGACATCGACGATCTCGCGGTCGTGCGTGACGATCTCCATGCCGTTCTCCAACGGCGTGCAGCAGGCGCGCAGCAGGCGCGGGCCGCCCTTGTTGCGGACGACGCACAGCCCGCACGCCGCGGTCGGAAGCAGGTCCTTGTGCTTGCAGAGCGTGGGGATCCTGACCGTCGCGCGGCGCGCGGCGTCGAGGATGCTCGTGCCGGCGGGAACCTCGACGGCGAGCCCGTTGATGGTGGCCTTGACGGTGGGAAGGGTGGCGACGGTGCTCATGGGCGGGTTCATTCGGCGGCGGCGACAGGGGCGGCATGGACAGGTTCGGCGGCACCGCCGCCGGCGGCGCGGGCCATCTTCCGCGCATAGCTGGGTCCGCCCTCGATGTAGGCTTTGTACTCGTCGTCGAAGTAGCGGAGGGTGGAGAGCACGGGGTTCGGCGCGGTCTGGCCGAGGCCGCAGAGCGACGCCTTCTGCATCGCCTGACAGATGCGCTGGAGCGCGGCGATATCCTCCGCGTTGCCCCGGCCGCGGGAGATGCGGTCGAGGATCTGCAACATCTGGAAGCCGCCGATCCGGCACGGCGCGCATTTGCCGCACGACTCGTCGACGCAGAACTTCAGGAAGAACTTCGCCACATCGACCATCGAGTCGGTCTGGTCCATCACGATCATGCCGCCGGAGCCCATGATCGAGCCGAGCTGCTGGAGCGTCTCGTAGGCGACCGGGGTGTCGAGGTGCTTGTCGGGGATGACACCGCCGGAGGGCCCGCCGGTCTGCACGGCCTTGATGTCCCGGTCCTCGAGCACACCGCCGCAGACGTCGAAGACGATCCGCCGCAGGGTGGTGCCCATCGGCACCTCGACGAGCTGCGCGTTCTTCACCTTGCCGGTGACGGCGAAGACCTTGGTGCCCTTCGACGACTCGGTGCCGTGGCCGCCGTACCACGCCCCGCCGCGCAGGAGGATGGCCGGGACGTTCGCCAGGGTCTCGACGTTGTTGATCGCCGTCGGTTGGCCCCACAGGCCACGGACGGACGGATACGGCGGCCGCGGGCTCGGACTGCCGCGCTTGCCCTCGATCGAGGCGATGAGCGCGGTCTCCTCGCCGCACACGAACGCACCGGCGCCGAGGCGGATCTTCGCGTCGAAGGAGAAGCCGGTGCCGAGGATGTTCCGGCCGAGGAGGCCGGCCTCCCGCGCCTGGGCGATCGCGCGCTCCACGCGCTCGACCGCCTTCGGGTACTCGGCGCGGATGTAGAAATACCCCATCGTGGCGCCGATCGCGTAGCCGCCGATCATGAGCCCCTCGAGCACGCTGTGCGGATCGCTCTCCAGCACGCTGCGGTCCATGAACGCCCCGGGGTCGCCCTCGTCGCCGTTGCAGATGATGTAGCGCGGCTCCGCCTTCTGCGCCCGGGTGTTGGTCCACTTCAACCAGGTCGGGAAACCCGCGCCACCACGGCCGCGCAGGCCGCTGACCCTCATCTCCTCGATCACCTGCTCCGGTGTCTTCGCGAGCGCGGCGCGAAGGCCCTGGTATCCCTGGGCGTGCTGCAGGTAGTCCTGCAGCTCCTCCGGATCGATCGAGCCGCAGTTGCGCAGGACGATCCGCACCTGCGGATCGGGCTGTTTCCAGAGCAGATCGTCGACCACCCGCCGCCCGAGCACGGACTGCTCCACGATGCGGGCCACATCGGTGGCGAGCACGTTGGTGTAGGCGACGCCACCGGGCAGCAGCATCACCGCCACGCCCTCGTCGTAGATCCCGAGGTCGAGCGCGCGGACCACCTGCACCTGTTCGGCCAGGCCGCGGCGCTTCAACTCCTCCACGAACGAGAACTGGAAAAACGGCGTCTTCCCCTCGCCCGCGCCGGTGTCGAGCACGAGCAGATGCGTCACCAGCGCCTCGAGCGCGGCACTCCCACGGGCAGGGAAGATCACGTGGTCGTCGATCAGGCGCCGCGCCTGCAAATGCGCCGCCACGATCTGCGGTGCCAGCTCCGCCTTCACGCCGCCGTAGAGCACCGGCGGCAGACCGGTCGCGGAGACTTCGACCACCGGGTCCGCCCAGGAACGGCCGTGCGACCCCACGCGTTGCAGCGGGACCGTCAGCCCCGCGGCGCCAAGCGCCTCGCGGAAGGCGGCGAACGTCGCCTCCGCCCCGGCGGCGATGCCACCGGTGTCGAGCTGGACACGGACATAGTCCGTCGCCACCGGCGCGGGCCGGGCGGCCAGCGCCGCAAGATCCTCGAGCGTGAGCGGGCTCATGGCTTCACCTCCTGCGCCTTCGCCGGCGCGCGGATGTCGGCCAGGATCGGCGCGATGTCGGTCGGTTTCACGCGCCCGTGGGTCTTGCCGTCGCACACGATCGCCGGCGACATGCCGCAGCAGCCGATGCAGCGCACGACGTCGACATGGAACTCGCGGTCGGGCGTCGTCTGCCCCTCGCCCACGCCGAGCTGTGCCCGCAGCTCATGGAGCAGGCCGGCCGCCCCCTTGAGGTAGCAGGCGGTGCCGTTGCAGACCGTCACGTTGTGTTTTCCGGGCGGCTGCAGCTTGAAGTAGTGGTAGAAGGTGATGACCTCGTAGATCCGCGCGAGCTTCACCCCGAGCTCGCGCGCCAGCTCCATCGCCACCTCACGCGGCACGTAACCGTGCTGGTTCTGGATCGCATGGAGGATCATGATCAGGTTGCCCTCCTCCCCGCGCCAGCGCGCCACGTGCTGCTGCACGTCGCGCCGGATGCCCGTCTCGAGCATCGCCTGGGCGCGTTTCAGGCGCTCCAGCTTCACCTCGACCAGCCGCGAGATCTCGTCGCCGATCTGGTGCGGGATGTAGCCGTGCCGGCGCTCGACTTCCTCGAGCATGTTGAGCAGGGCGTTCTCGTCGTTTCTCCAGCTCTCGGGCGCCGGATCGGGGGTGGCGCCGGGGTGATGCGCAGACGGGGTCATGGCGGTCCTCGGGAAGCGGTGCGGACGGAGCCGCGCCGGGGTTGAGCAGTCGCGAGTCGGGCGGAAGCTATCCCCAACGACCCGCCCGGCAACGGCCTTCTCGATACCGCCCGGAACCATTAGTCCGGAAGCGCACCCGGTAAGCGGAACTGCACGGGGCCGCCTCCTCACCGCGAAGCGGCCCGCGCGGACGCGGTGCTCGCCGCAAGTAACCATGTCCCATCCAGCCCGCTCCGGACCGCGTCCAGCCCTACAGTTCGACCACCGCGCCGAACTGCGGGCACTCGGCCTGCAACTTGAACCGCTCCGCGATCTTCGCCGCGAGCGGGCCGCGGCCCTTCTGGTCCTCGCCATGGGTCAGCACCACGCGGGGGCGGTGCGGGGCCAGGCAGCCGAGCCAGTCGAGCAGGTCCGTCTGGCCGGCATGCGCGCTGAAGCCGCCGAGGCCGCGCACCGTCGCCCGGACCCGGATGCGGTCGCCGAAGATCTGCACGTTGCGCGCGCCCTCCAGCAGGCGCCGGCCGAGGGACTCCGGCGACTGGTAGCCGACGATCAGCACCACCGTGCCGGGGTTCGCGAGGTTGTGGCGGAGGTGGTGGACGATGCGGCCGGCGTTGCACATGCCCGCACCGGCAAGGATCAGGCACGGGCCACCGAGGGCGTTGAGCGCCTGCGACTCCTGGGCGGAGACGGTGGTGCGCACCGTCTCGAGATGCTTCAGGAAACGGCCGCTCCCCGCGGAACGACGTTTCGCCTCCTCGTCGAACAGCTCCGCGTGCTTGGCGTAGAGACGCGTGGCCTCGATCGCCATCGGGCTGTCGAGGTAGACGGGGAACGGCTTCACCGCCCCCGCCTCGAACAGCTCCGAAAGGTGATAGAGGATCTGCTGCGCGCGCCCCACGGCGAAGGTCGGGACCAGGATCTTGCCGCCGTGCTGCACCGCGTGGCCGACCAGTTCGCGGAACTCCTTCACCGTGTCGGCGAGCGAGCGGTGGTCGCGGTCGCCGTAGGTCGACTCGAGGAAGACCAGGTCGGCGCGATCGGCGATGCAGGCCGCGTCGCGCAGGATCGGGGCGTTGCGCGGGCCGAGGTCGCCGGAGAAGACCACAGTGCGTTTCGCGCCGGCGTCGTCGGCCCGCAGCACAAGGCTGGCCGAGCCGAGCGTGTGCCCGGCCTCGAACGGCTGCACCGTCACCCCCGGCGCAACGGCGTTGTCCTGCCCGTACGCCAGCGGCCGGAAGCGCGCGGCGATGGCGGCGACATCGGTCTCGTCGTAGAGCGGCTCCACCGGCGGCTGGCCGGCGCGGGCGCGATGGCGGTTGGTGCGGACCGCATCCTGGGCCTGGAGACGGGCGGCATCGTCGAGAATGAGGCGGGCGAGCTCGAGCGTGGCGGGCGTGCCCCACACCGCGCCGCGGTAGCCGCGCTGGGCGAGCAACGGCAGCCGGCCCACGTGGTCGAGGTGCGCGTGGGTGAGCACCACGGCGTCGAGCTTCGCCGGCGTGAGTTCGCGCGGCACCGAGTTGGTCGATCCGGCCAGGGTCCGCCCCTGGAACATGCCGAAGTCGACGAGGACGCGCGCCTGCGCCGTCTGCACAAGGTACGCCGAACCGGTGACTTCGCCCGCGGCGCCGAGAAGGGTAATTTGCATCGGGCACAAGGGATAGAGTCGCCACCCAGCACCGACAAGCCCGGCGGTGTTCCACTTTCTCGCGCCCATTCTCCCAACCCGAGAGCACGAGAGGGATCGCGAGCCCTTCGGCTCCTGCTGGTTCCCAGGCTCGTCCTCATGTCTGGACTCCTTCCGATCACCGATCACTGGTCGTCGTCCAGCGCTCGCCGCCCATCGGGTTTCCACCATTAGCGACGACGTCACCTCGTCGCCGCCCAACTGATAAACGCACCGCGACCTGCTTACCGGATTGTTTCAGTTGGCGCCCACCGCAACCGTCGGCGCGCCCCCCAAGGCAAACCCGCAAGCACCATCCTTCCGCCATGAACCGGTCCGCATCGGCGCGTCCGCGCGTCCGCAGTTTTGTCGCGCTTTTCCTCGGCACGATCGCCGTCTGCCTCGCCCCGGCCACGGCCCACGCCGCCGCCTCGGTCTTCGCCACCGCGATCGAACGCTTCGCGCCGCTGGCGCCCGTCACCGCCGAGCGGGCCCTTGTCTTCCGGGTGACGTTCAACACCGCCGTCACTGGCGTCGACGCCGCCGACTTCACCGCCACCGCAACCATCGGCACCGGCACCGCCACCGTCTCCTCCGTGCTCGGCACCGGCACCGTGCGCTACGTCCGCGTCGTCGTCCCGTCTCCCGGCGGGGAATTCCGCCTCGACCTCAAGTCCTCCGGTACCGGCATCATCGACGCCAGCGGCAACACCCTCGGTGCCGGCTTCACCTCCGGCCAGACCTACATCTCCGTGGTCACCACCGTCTCCGCCGCCTGGGGCCGCAGCGACTATGGACAACTGGGCCTCGGCGGCGCCACCGCCCGCACCCCGACCGCCCTCGATCCGGCCTACGCCTTCGCCCAGGTCGCCGGCGGCGCATTCCAAAGCCTGGGCGTCACCAGCACCGGCGCCGCCTACGCCTGGGGTTTCGACAACTTCGTCACCAGTTACTCCACCCCCGTCGCCGTCCCCACGTCGGGCGTGTTGTCCGGAAAAACGATCATCGCGGTCGCCTCCGGCGGCCAACACAACGTCGTGCTCTCCGACGCCGGCCTGCTCTTCGCCTGGGGCCGCAACGAGTATGGTCAACTCGGTGACGCCTCGTTCGTCAATTCCAGCACGCCCGTCGCCATTCCCGCGACCGGGGCGCTTGCCGGGAGGACCGTGATCGGCCTCTCCGCTGGCCAAGCGCACACCCTTGCCCTCGCCTCCGACGGCACCGTCTTCGCCTGGGGGCGCAACAATTGCGGCCAGCTCGGCAACAACTCCACCACCGCGAGCAACAGCCCCGTCGCTATCTCCACTTTCGGCGCGCTCGCCGGCCGGCAGATCGTCGCCGTCAGCGCCGGTGAGAACCACTGCCTCGCCCTCTCCTCCGACGGCCTCGTCTTCGCTTGGGGGCTCAACGAGTACGGCCAGCTCGGTGACAACTCCACCACCCAGCGCAACGTCCCCGTCGCCGTCTCCACCGCCGGCGCCCTCACCGGCAAGCGCATCGTGGCCATCGCCGCCGGCAGCGGCCACAGCCTCGCTCTCTCCGCGGACGGCCTCCTCTTCGCCTGGGGCGACAATTTCTTCGGCCAGCTCGGCAACAACTCCAGCGGCTCCAGTCTGGTCCCTGTGCCGGTTTTGCAGAGCGGGGTTCTGAGCGGACGCCAGGCCATCGCCATCGCCGCCGGCAAGTCCTTCAACCTCGTCCTCACCGCCGACCGGCAAGTCGTCACTTGGGGCAACAACACCTTCGGCCAGCTCGGCGATGGCTCCACCGACCACAGCCCGGCGCCACTGCTCGCCTCCGCCTCGGCCTTCTTGGGCAACCGTACCCCGCTCGCCCTCAGCCAGCAGTCTTCCGGCAACCACGCACTCCTCGTCGCGGGCCCCACCCCGGCCACCATCACCGGATTCGGCCTCCCTTCCCCCGCCACCTATCACCCCGGCCAAACCCTTTCCTTCACCGTCAACTTCTCCCGCAACGTCTACATCAACCCGGCTGCTCCTCCCCAGCTCGAGCTTCTTCTCGGCACCCAAACCGTCCTCGCCACCTACACCGGCGGCGACGGCACCGCATCGCTGAGCTTCAGTTACACCGTTCTCGCCGGCCAGGGCGACGCCGACGGCATCGCCCTCGGCCGCATCCTCGGCACCATCCTCGGTTCCAACGCCGCCCCGGCCTTCGTCACCTACACCCCGCCCGCCACCACCGGCATCCTCGTCGATGGCATCGCGCCCACCGCCACCGCCATCCGTCGCTACAGCCCGGCCGGCTCCAGTCCCACCACCGCGAGCACCCTCGTCTACCGCGTCAGCTTCAGCGAGCCGGTCACCGGTGTCGACGCCGCCGACTTCACCCTGCGCACCGGCGCCTTCCCCTACACCATCTCCAACACCGCCGGCGCCATCGGCTCCGTGGCCGGCAGCGACACCGAGTGGTACGTCACCGTCACCGGCGTCACCGGTCTGGGCGCCGTCGAGCTCCGGATCAAGACCTCCGGAACCGGAATTCAGGATACACAGGGCAACGCCCTCGCCGCCAGCTACCCGACCTCCGAATGGTTCGGCCACCGCGACCAGGCCGTCGCCCTGAGCTGGGGCGCGAACGGCTACGGCCAGCTCGGCAACGGCACCATCGGCACCGCCACCGCCACCAGCGTCCCCGGCCTCGTCGATGCCTCCGGCGCCCTCGCCGGCAAGACCATCGCCGCCGTCACCGGCTTCGACACCGGATTCGCCCTCGATTCCGCCGGCCAACTCTACGCCTGGGGCAACAACAGCTCCGGCCAGTTCGGCAACGGCTCCAACAACAGTTATTCCACACTCCCTGTCCCCGCCGCTGTCGGCGGCGCCGCCACCGGCCGCACCTTCACCGCCTGCGCCGCACAACAGGTCTTCACCCTCGCCCTCGCCACCGACGGCCGCGTGCTCGCCTGGGGCGACAACAACAATGGCCGCCTCGGCGACGGCACCACCAACACCAGCCTCAGCCCCGTCCTCGTCCAGGGCGACCTCGCCACTCGCACGGCCGTCGCCATCGCCGTCGGCCATATGCACGGCATGGCCCTCACCGCCGAGGGCCGCGTCTACACCTGGGGCGACAATGCCTTCGGCCAGCTCGGCAACGGCTCCACCGCCGGCAGCACCCTCCCCGTCCTCGTCCAAGGCGCCCTCGCCGGCCTGCACATCGTCGCCATCGCCGCCGGCGACTACCAGAGCTTCGCACTCGCCGCCGACGGCCGCGTCTTCGCCTGGGGGCGCGGCACCTATGGCGCCCTCGGCAACGACGACACCGTCAACAAGCTCACGCCGGTGCCGATCGCCGGCGGCGCGCTCGCCGGCCAAGCCGCCCGCACCCTCGCCGCCGGGCGCAACCACTCCGCCGCCCTCACCGCCGATGGCCGCGCCTTGGCGTGGGGTGACAATATCTACGGACAGCTCGGCGACGGCACCGACACCACCCGCACCATCCCCACCGCCACTTCCACCGCTGGCGTCCTCAACGGCAAGGTGATCGGCGCGCTGACCTGCGGCGCCAGCCACAGTCTCGCCCTCGCCAGCGGCGAACTTTTCGCCTGGGGCGCCAACTTTTCCGGGCAGCTCGGCGATGGCACCAACGTCGACCGCCACAGCCCCATCAAATTGCCCGCAACCGGCGCCCTCCTGCGACGCACTCCCATCGCCATCGGCAGAAGCTACGTCAGCTCCTTCGCCGTCGCCTCCGATCTCACTCGCTGCGTCTCCGTCACCCTGCCCGCCGTCGGCGCCTACCGCGCCGGCACCGTGCTCGACTTCGTCCTCACCTTCGACCACGCCGTCAACGTTTGGAACACCGCTCGGCCGCGTCTGTGGTTGAGCGCCGGTTACTACGCCGAATTCGTCCCCGGCGGCACGGCGCGCTCCGACCAGCTCCTTTTCCGCCACACCGTCGCCGCCGGCGAAAACCTCCTCGCCGGCGTCAACCTCGGCAACGACCTTGACCTCAACGGCACCACCATCACCGACGGCTCCGGCTGGAACATCGACCTCGCCCTCCCCGCCGG
>JAEXPG010000303.1 GCA_023447015.1 Verrucomicrobiota bacterium | reverse complement strand
CGCGGCTCCAACGCCGAGGCCATCCTCAACGCCCAGCGCGAGGGCCGGCTCGGGCGCGCCCAGGTCGTGGCGATCTTCTGCGACAAACCGGATGCGCGCATGCTCGAATTGGGCCCGCGCTTCGGCGTGCCGGCGCAGTTCATCGATCCCGCGCCGTTCAAGACCAAGCTCGAGGGACCGGGTGAGGAACGGTACATCGCGGCGATCCGCGCCGCGCAGGCCGATCTGGTCGTGCTCGCGGGGTTCATGCGCGTGATCAAGCCCGCCTTCCTCGCCGCCTTCGCCGGCAGGATCATCAATCTCCACCCGAGCCTCCTCCCCAGCTTCCCCGGCCTCGACGGCATCGGCCAGGCCTTCCGGCACGGGGTGAAGGTCACCGGCTGCACGGTGCATGAGGTCAGTGCGACCGTCGACGGCGGCCGGATCCTCGACCAGGAGGCCGTGCGCATCGAGGAGACGGACACGCTCGAGACGCTCGCGGCGAAAATCCACGCCGCCGAGCACCGTCTGCTTCCTGCCGTCATTGCCCGCCTGAGCGTTTCGGCGTCGGTCTAGGCGGGGGGCCAGGGCGTGTCTGGGGAAACCCGCGGTCCGTCGTGAAGCCTGCGCACGAGCGCCGCAAGGCGCAGCTGCCGAGGCCTGAGCCGACGGCTGCAACGCCGCACCGCACCTGTGCTGGCTTCGCCCTGCGGGCTGGAGCCCGACACTGCCGCGCGGCGTTGGGTGCGACGGGTCACGTTGTTTTCCAGAAATGCCCAAGACTCGGCGGTCGACTGAAGTTAACGAAGGAAACAAGGACGGGCCGGACAGCGGGATAATGGTGAACGCGCCGCTGCTGGGTCTCCGTGCGCCCACCGGGTGATGCCGTCGCTCAACGGCCGGAACCCAGCCCGGTGTGTCCTTCATTCTCTCCGCTGCCTTCTGTCGGCGCCAATTGTGCGTCGCGGGTTCAGCGGACCGGTTCGGCCGCGGGGGGCGCGGGACGGGCCAGCGCGGGAAAATCGGGTCTCAGCTGGGCCAAGGCCCGGTCAAGCGCGTTGCCGATGGCGGCGGCCATCTCGTCGCCGGTTCCCCACCAATTCAGTCCCGTGTCCTGCCCGCGGAGGTGGCGGACCGTGTCACCCTGTTCGATGCGGAGGACCACGACGCCGGTCTTGGTGTCGTGGAGGGTTTGGACGTAGGCTTTCTCGATCGAGATCGTCAGATCGGGCGGGGTGGTATCCTCCTCGCTGGCGACCACGATGATGCGGAGATCCTCGCGGCCACAGGCTTCCAGTCGGGTGACGAGGAGCTCGGTGAGACCGTTGGTCTTCAGCGTGCGGCCAAATAGTACGCCGGCGGACTCCGCCCGATAGGGCTGGACGCGCACCCGGAGCACCCGCGCATCCGGCCGGAACACCGGCCGATGCGTCGGGGGCGGTGTCAGATCCATCGTTACCGGGGCGGTCGAACAGGCACCGAGGCAGAGAAGCGGAAGGATGACACCGAGCTGGAGACCGCGGGCGGCGGCTGGTCGGGGTTCAGCGGAGGCCATAGAGGCGCCCGTCGACATTCTGCACCCAGATGCGTCCGTCGCTCGCGTGGACCTGGTTGCCGCGGATCGGGAGGTGTGCGCCCTCGTAATAGACCATGGCCATGGCCGTGGTGGCTTTGTCGGCGGCCTTGTAGGTTTCCTTCGCCGGCTGGGCCAGATCCCACTGGACCATGGCAGCGATCTCGGTGCACGCGGCCGCGAGGGCGTCGCGCGTGGCCTGGCCGTCGTTGGCCGCCCACGCGGCGATGTTGTTCTCTCGCTTGTTGTCGGCGGGCTGGGACGAAGCGGGCAGCCCCCACGTCGTTTGGAAGCCGTTGCGGTAAAGGATCGGCACCTGTGCTTTGCCGAATCTTTGTTCGGTGGCGAGTTTCCGGAGCCCGGCGCTCTTCGCACACACGACGACGTCGGCCGAGACCACGATGTAGGTGAATTGCGGATCGAGGAAATACTTCGGGAAGACGACGAGCACGGCGTCGCCCGATGCCTGGGCGACGAGCGCGGCGAGGTCGGCGTCGGTCTTGTCCTGGGCGGCGACCACGGTGGCGAGGGCAAACGGTCTGCCTTCGCCCGGGGCAAACCGGGCGCCGAGCTGGCGGGCGGCGTTCTCCGCGAAATGGAAACCGAGCAGCGACTGCCGCAGGTCGGCGGCGAAGCGTTCCGTTTTTTTGGCGGTGTTGGCGTTCACCGCGGCGTCGACGAGGGCGAAGAGGATGCCGCCGCCGGCGGCGCCGGCCATGTTCGAGGAGTTGATGCTGGTGCCGATCTCATGCTGGGCGACGGCGACGACCCCGGATGTATTCGACATCTGGGGGATCGCCGCCGGGGCGAGCGCGCTGCGGTAGGGCGCGGCGCAGCCGGCCAGCAGCGCGAGCGCGAGGGAAGGAATCAGGATGCGGGGTGTCATGCTTGTGGGGTTGTTGCGATGGTGGGACCGGGCTGCTTCCGGGGGCGGGGGCAGCGCTCGGGCGGGACGAAGTTCTCGCCTCGCCGCGATGGTAGTACGCGCGGCCGGCGGAATGGCGTCGAGCGGGAAACGGCGCAGGCGCGGGGTATCCGGCCGGAAGCACGCGGTGGCCGTTTGGCGGCGGGACAGTTTCCATTTGCCGGACGAGGGCGTCGCGCCACCGTCGCGCCCATGAGCCTTGTCGAAGCCAAGCTGCCGATCCCTGTCGCCGCCGCGGAGGCGGTCGAGAACGCCCTCGCCGAGGCCGAGAACGCCGATTGGGGCGTGTTCGAGGACCGCCCGACCGCCAGCGCGTGGCTCGGCAGCTATTTCCCGGACGAGGCCGCCGCCCGCGACGCGGTGAAACGCGCCCGCCGCGATCTGCGCGGGGTGGTCGAGGTGGGCGAGCCGGACATCCGGCCGATCGCCGACGCCGACTGGCGCGAGAGCTACAAGGCCCATTTCAAGCCGTGGCGCTTCGGCCGCATGCACTGGGTGCCCGTCTGGGAGCGCGAGAGCTACGTCGTGCCGGCCGGCGAGGCGGTGGTGCTGCTGGACCCCGGCATGGCCTTCGGTACGGGGAATCATGAGACGACGCGCCTGTGCTGCGAACGCATGGTCGCCTACGCCGAGCAGGCGCGCGCCGCGCATCGCCCGCTCAAGGGCCTGCGGGTGATCGACGCCGGCTGCGGCTCGGGCATCCTCGCGATCTCGGCGGTGAAGCTCGGCTTCGCACCGGTCGCGGGCTTCGACAACGACCCCGAGGCTGTCGCCGTCAGCCACGAGAACGCGGCGCTCAACGCGGTGAAGGACCGGGTCGATTTCTTCGTCGGCAACCTGATCACCGGGCTGCAGGGGCGCCAGGCCGATCTGCTGATGGCCAACATCCTTGCCAACATCCTGCGCGATTTCGCCCGCGAGCTCGTCGCCGCGGTGGCGCCGGGCGGCTGGCTGGTGCTCAGCGGGATTCTGGCCACGGAGATCGACGCGGTGCGCCGCGATTTCGCGACGGTCGCCCCCGGCTGGGCGATCGAGAGCCGGACGCTGGGCGAGTGGAGCGATCTCAAGTTGGTCCGCCCCGCGTGAGCGGTCGGTTGGGGGATTGTGCGGAGCGTCGCGCAAGCCGCTAAATTCCGGCCTCTCCGGGCCGATGATCGGCGGGCGGTTCGCCGCGGGCGCATCGCCAAATCCCCCCACATGGCCGTCAAAGTCCTCTACGTCGAAGACGCACGGGCCTTCCATCGCATCATGCAACGGATGCTGGAGGACGTATGCCAGCTGTCCATTGCCGCCACGCTCGAAGAGGCGTGGGGGCAGATCTGCCGGGAACGGTTCAATCTGGTCATCTGCGATTTCATGTTTCCGGAGGGCGACGCGTTCCCGCTGATCTTCAAGATCCGGAAACAGTTCTCCGCGGTGGAGCTGCCGATCATCATGCTCACGAGCGCGGCCGATCGCGTCTCGGTCGGCAAGTTCCACGGCAGCGGGGTGAACATCACGATCCGCAAGATTCCCGAGGCGGAGTCGTTCCGTGGCCTTATCTATCGCATGATGCGGCAACCCTGGGTCGAGGCGCCGGCGGTGCCCTCGGGGGGCGATGTACAGCTGGTCGCGTGGACCACCGCGACGCAGTCCCATGTCTACTGCCCGAACCTGCGGAGCGAGACGACGGCCGCCACGCCCGAGGAGGCGATGGCGCGGATGCACGAGCTGGTCGCGAAGCATCTCGAATCGGGGACCGCGTTGCCGACGATCAGTGCCGCGAAGACCACCCGTTACGTGCCGCGCATTCCCGATCCGGTCGACGGGAGCGAACCGGCGACGGCCGACGCCTCGGTGGCCTAGGTGGGGCGCACGACTGTTTCGGCGCCGACGGTCCGTGGCGCGGAGAAACAAAACGGCCGACCTCGGGAAGGAGGCCGGCCGTGGGACCGAAAGGAATGGCGCGGGCGCGGTATGCTCAGCGCGCGGTGACGGTGACCGGGATGGAGATCTCGCCGGAACCGACACCCGTCACGAAGAGGCTGCCCTGGCCGGGCTGGCCGCCCTGGACGGTGATCGTGGCGGTGGTCGCACCGGCGGGAACGATGACCTCGGGCATGATGACCGACTTCGGGATGTCGGTGCTCACGTCGATCAGCAGGCCGCCTTCGGGAGCGGGCGTGCCGAGCGAGAAGGTGAGGGCGGCGCGTCCACCGGAGCGAAGGGTAAGCTCGGTCGGGGTGACGTTGAGCGAGAGGCCGTCGACACGGAACGAACCGACCTGCTGGCTGGTGGTGCCGTTGTTGAGCGAGACCGCGTAGGCGCGGCCGGCCGGGACGGCGGGCACGGCGAACGAGATGGCGTTGGGCGATTCGAAGACGGTGCGGGCGGGAACGCTGTCGAGGTAGACGACGTCCTGCGGGGTGAAGCCGCGGCCGACGATGGCGATGCGGGCGCCGATGGGGCCGCGCACGGCCTCGAGAGTGTAGACGTAGCGGTTGGTCAGCTTGATGGTGCGGAGCTCGGTGTATTCCTCGACGGGGAAGACCATGTTGCTGCGCATGCCGGCGTAGTTGACGAGGAGGTAGTACTTCGCCTCGGTCTGGCCGGCGGGCATGTGGTAGTCGTACTCGTAGAGGCCGTCGCCGAGGGCGCTGGCGACCATCGGGTGGATTTCGCCGTTGATGACGATCTGGACCTTGAGCGAACCCTTCACGAGTTCGGTCTCGTTGGGTTTGACCCGCGCGGTGATCGTGTAGATCTGCGAGGGGTTCTCGGCGACGGTGTCCGAGGTCATGTTGACGATGGTCGAGCTGCAGCCGGTGAGGAGCAGCGCGAGCACGGTGGCCGTGCCGGCGAGACCGAGTTTCCAGAAAGAAGCCTGCGAGTGTTGCATAAATGTTTGCCGGAGCCGGTGTTTCGTTGCGTCGTGGCCGGCGCAGATGGCGAATTCTCTAACGGCCGGTGCGCAGTCAGAGCAAGAAAAAGCCGAGACAATGGCGCTCGGTGTGTATGTCCACGTGCCGTTTTGTTCCACCACCTGCGAGTACTGCGCGTTCTACCAGGTGCGGCCGCAGGGGGACGACCTCGCCCGCTACCTGCGGGAGATGGAGACGGAGTTTTCGCTGGTGGCGACGCCGCTGCGCGCCGGCACGGTCTTCTGGGGCGGCGGCACGCCCGGCCTGCTGCCGGCGAAACACCTCGGCGAACTCTGCGCCCTCGTGCGGCGCAACCTCGCGGCCGACCCGGTCGAGTGGAGCGTGGAGCTGGCGCCGGCCACCGTGACGCGCGACCGTCTCGCGGCCCTGCGCGACGGCGGCGTGACGCGCATCTCGCTCGGCGTGCAGAGCCTCCAGCCCGAGCTGCTCGCCGCGCTGGGGCGGCGCCACACCAAGGACCAGGCGTTGCGCGCCTACGATCTGGTGCGGGCGGCGGGTTTCGCCTCGGTGAACCTCGACCTGATCTTCGCCGTGCCCGGGCAGGATGCCGCCGGCTGGCGGCGCGATCTGGCGGCGGCGGTGGCGCTCGCCCCCGACCATATCTCGACCTACTGCCTCACCTTCGAGGAGGACACCGCGCTGTTCGTGAAGCTCTCGGAGGGCAAGGTGAAGCTCGATGTGGAGAAGGAGGCGGCGTTCTACGAGACGACCTGGGACGAGCTCGGCGCGGCCGGGTTTTTCCAATACGAGATCTCCAACTATGCGCGGCCCGGCCATGCTTGCCGGCACAACCTCAACACCTGGGCGATGCAGGAGTGGCTCGGGTTCGGCCCGTCGGGCGCGTCGCAGCATGCGGGCTGGCGCTACCAGAATCCGCCCGATCTCGCGGCGTGGCGCGCGGATCTCGCTGCCGGCCGGCGCGGCACGATGGATCGCACGGAGCTCACGCCGGCGCTGATGGCCGCCGACACGCTGATCTTCGGCCTGCGCTGCAACGCCGGCGTCGACCTCGCGGCCGCGCAACGCCGGTTTCCCTCGGCGAATTGGACCGCGTATCGCGCCCTCGCGGCGCGACTGGCCGAGGAAGGCTTGGCGGAGTGGGGCGCGCCGGAGGTCCTGCGGCTCACGCGCCGCGGCCGCCTGCTCGCCGACTCGGTCGGCACCGCGGTGCTGGAGGTGTGAGCGGGCGCGGTGCATCGCGGAGTCGCCGCCGGAACAGTCTCCGCGGAGAAATCGGTGCGGGCGCGCGCGGCCATGCCGCTTGACGGAGCGCGGGCGGCTTCCTTGTCTCGGCGCGCGTGAAGCTACCGCTCTCCATCCTCGCTTTGGGTTTGGCCGGAATCGCGTCGGCGCAGGCGCGGCTGCAGATGGCGTGGCCGACGCCGAACACCGCGTACATCGAGGACAAACCGATCGTGGACTACATTCAGCCCACGGCGTCGGGGGATCCGGAGTCGGGCTTGTTCGGCTGCGTGCGCAGCGGCGGCTACCAGTTTCATGAAGGGCTCGACCTCAAGCCGGTCTGCGCGCGCGACCATGGGGAGC
>JAEXPG010000241.1 GCA_023447015.1 Verrucomicrobiota bacterium | reverse complement strand
TCGACTGCGGCAGCTGCGGGTCGCGGATGAAGGCGACGTAGGCGGCGTCGAACACGATGAGCGCCTTGTGCGCGCGGGCGTAGTCGACCCAGGCCTGGAGCTGCGCCTTGGTGGCGGTGGCGCCGGTCGGGTTGTTGGGGAAGCAGAGATAGATCAGGTCGGCGGGCTGGGACGGCAGGGCCGGCACGTAGCCGTTGGCGGCGGTCGACTCGAGGTAGACGAGGCCGGCGTAGCGGTCGTTCTCGTTGAAGCCGGTGCGGCCGGCCATGACGTTGCTGTCGACATAAACCGGGTACACCGGATCCGGGATGGCGACGCGGATGTCGTTGGCGAAGAGCTCCTGGATGTTGCCGATGTCGCACTTCGAGGAGTCGGAGACGAAGATCTCGTCGGCGTCGACGTGGGCGCCGCGGGCCTGGAAGTCGTGCTTGGCGATGAGCTGGCGCAGGAAGTCGTAGCCCTGCTCGGGGCCGTAGCCCTTGAAGGTCTCGCGCTTCGCCATCTCGTCGACGCCGGCGTGGAAGGCGGCGATGCAGGCCGGCGGGAGCGGCTCGGTGACGTCGCCGATGCCCATGCGGATGAGCTTCTTGTCGGGGTTGGCCTGCACCCACGCGTTCACGCGCTTGGCGATGTCGGCAAAGAGATAGGAGGCCTTGAGCTTCTGGTAGTTTTCGTTGACGCGGATCATGGCGGTGGAAGGCGGGACAGTGCAGGCGAGGACGGGCCGGCGGCGAGCCGAAAGACCACTGCGGGCCTGGTCCGCCCTGATGACGCAACGGCGCACGCGGGCGGCATTTCAACCGGGGGCGCCGCGCTGCGGGGTGGCGGTCGCGGCCGGACCCGCCATGACCGGTGCGGCCGCTCCGGTTCCTCGTTTTCGCGGGGTTTTCATGGCGGCTTCATCGTGGCTTCACCGGCCGGTGCGACAGTCGCGGCATGGAAACTCCTCCCGTCATTCCCCCTCCCATTCCCACCCCCGCCCCGGTGGCCGGCCCGAAGGGTATCGCCACAGGTCTCAAGCTTTTCGCGATCGGCCTCCTGATCGGCCTGCTGTGGATCGCGCTGCTGCTGGTCGACGGCGTGCGGCGGGAGCGACTCGGTTTCCGCGAGGAGGCCCAGGCCGAGATCGCGCAGACCTGGGGCGGCGAACAGACGCTGACCGGTCCGGTGCTGGCGGTGCCGTTCACCTACGCGGCCAAGACGGTGCGCGAGGTGAACGACTCGCGCGGCGTGCCGGTGCGGACCGAGGAGGTGCGCACGGTGCGCGCCTGGGCCTATTTTCTCCCGGCGGAGCTCGCTGTGTCGGGGCAGCTCGATCCGTCGCTGCGGCACCGCGGCATCTTCACCATCCCGGTCTACGAGACGAAACTTGCGGTCCAGGGCCGTTTCCGGCCCGCGCCGGCGGCGATCGGGATCGAGAGCGCGAGCTACGAGTGGGCCAAGGCGCGGTTGTTCGTCGGACTCTCGCACCCGCGCGGCCTGCGCGCCGCGCCCGCGGTGCAGTGGGGCGGACAGCCGCTCGCGCTCGAGCCCGGGGTGCCGCATGAAGGCTGGGGCGAGACGCTTGAAGCTCCGGTCAAGATCGACGCCGACAGCGGGGCGGCCGGCGTGACGTTCTCGCTGGAGATGACGCTGCAGGGCAGCAGCCGGCTCGCGGTGGCGCCCCTGGGCGCGCAGAACCGGATCGAGCTGAAGTCGAGCTGGGCGGATCCGAGCTTCGGTGGCGCGGCGTTGCCGAGCCGCCGCACCGTCGGCCCCGAGGGGTTCGAGGCGACCTGGGAACAGTCGTACTTCGGTCGCGGGTATCCGCAGCAGTGGAGCGAGGGCGCCGGCCAGGCGGAGGTCGAGTGGCACCAGCTCACCAGCTCGGCGGTGGATGTGACGCTGTTGCAGCCGGTCGACGCCTACCGGCTGGTCGAGCGCGCGATCAAGTACGGCGTGCTCTTCCTCGTGCTCGTCTTCGCCAACTTCTTCCTCTTCGAGGTGACGGCGAAGCTGCGCATCCATCCGCTCCAGTACCTGATGGTTGGCGGGGCGCTGGTGCTGTTCTTCCTCGGCTATCTCGCGCTCAGCGAGTTCGTGGCGGCCGGGCTGGCCTATGGCGCCGCGGCGGGTTTGAGCACGGCGTTGGTGACCGGCTACAGCGCGAGTGTGCTGCGGACCGGGAAACGCTGCGGGATCGTCGGCGGCGGGCTGGCCGGCACCTACGCTTACCTCTACTTCATCCTGCAGCTGCAGGACTATGCGCTCCTTGCCGGCACGGCGGCGCTCTTCGTCCTCCACGGCGTGGGCATGTGGGCCACGCGCAAGATCGACTGGTACGGCGGGCGGTGAATGACCTTGTTGGCGCTTGAGGGTAGGGTGCCTCTCCGTGCGAGCGCGGCTTGCGCGGAGGGGCTTGCTGCTGAAAGCACCCGCCCCGCGCTGGACTATTCGTGGGCGGCTACCTATGAGACAGCCCGCCCCTACTCGAACCGCCTCCCGCCGCGCGCGTCCGCCCACCCGCATGAAACACATCTTCGCTCGAAAGAGCATCGACCAGCTGCACCGTGAAGCCGAAGGCGACAACCGGTTGCGCCGCGCCCTCGGTCCGGTGCAGCTCACCAGCCTCGGCATCGGCTGCATCATCGGCGCGGGCATCTTCGTCGTCACCGGCCAGGCGGCGCACGACAAGGCCGGGCCGGCGATCATGCTCTCCTTCGTGGTGGCGGGGCTGGCGTGCGTGTTCGCCGCGCTCTGCTACGCGGAGTTCGCCTCGATGGTGCCGGTGGCCGGCTCGGCCTACACCTATTCGTACGCCACGCTCGGCGAGCTGGCGGCGTGGATCATCGGGTGGGACCTGATCCTCGAGTACACCATCGCCTCGTCGGCGGTGGCGCATGGTTGGTCCCAGTATTTCCAGGAGTTCCTCAGCACGTTCCTGCCGCGATTGCCGAAGGTGCTCTCGACCACACCCTTCGACTATGATCCGGGGGCGGGCCATTTCGTGGCGACCGGCGGGTTCATCGATCTGCCGGCGGTGTTGATCGTCGCCGTGCTCACCTGGGTGCTGATCCGCGGCATCAAGGAGAGCGCCGGGTTCAACACCGTGATGGTGGTGATCAAGCTGGCCGTGGTGCTGTTCGTGATCGGTGTGGGCGCGTTCTACGTGAACCCGGCGAACTGGCAGCCGTTCGCACCCTATGGGCTTACCGGCTTGAGCCTGTTCGGGAAGACGATCCTCGGTCAGACCGGCGCCGGCGGCGAGCCGCTGGGCATGCTGGCGGGCTCGGCGATCATCTTCTTCGCCTACATCGGCTTCGACTCCGTCTCGACGCACGCCGAGGAGGCGAAGAACCCGCGGCGCGACATCCCGATCGGCATCATCGCCTCGCTGATCGTCTGCACGGTGCTCTACCTCGCGGTCGCCGCGGTGCTCACCGGCATGGTGCCGTACCACGAGATCAACATCGACGCGCCGGTGTCCGACGCGTTCCGCCGGGCGGGGCTGCCGTGGGCGCACTTCATCATCTCGAGCGGCGCGACGGTGGGCATCACCTCGGTGCTGCTCGTGCTCATGCTCAGCCAGCCGCGCGTGATGCTGGCGATGGCGCGCGACGGGCTTGTGCCGGAGAAGATCTTCGGCGCCGTGCACCCGCGGTATCGCACGCCGTGGATCTCGCAGGCGGTGATGGGCGTGTGCGTGGCCGGCTTCGCCGGCTTCCTGCCGCTGCGCATCCTGGCGGAGTTGGTGAACATCGGGACGTTGCTCGCGTTCTTCGTGGTCTGTGCCGCGGTGCTGATCCTGCGGCGCACGCACCCGCACGCGCACCGGCCGTTCCGGGTGCCGTTCGCGCCGGTGCTGCCGCTGCTTGGCATGGCGACCTCGGCGCTGCTCATGTTTTCGTTGCCGAAGGAGAACTGGTGGCGGCTGCTGGTGTGGCTCGTGATCGGCGGGGGCATCTACTTCTTCTACGGCCGCAAACACAGCGCGCTGCGCTCCGCCAACGTCCAGCCGCCGCTGCCGGGCGAAGAGAACGAGGCCTGAGCCCCGGCGCATCTCTTCCATGAAGATCATCGTCGGTCTGCTGCTCATCGTCGCCGGAGTCTGGCTGTTTCACACCGGCTGGCTGATGCGCGACTCCCTCAAGGGCAAGACCCAGAGCACCCTCGCCGGACTCGCGCGCAAGTTCGACGGTGAGACCCGCGTGCCCGAGCACTCCTGGTACATGATCGCCGGCGGTGCGTGCGTGCTCGCGGGCGCGGGCGTGGTCTTGGCCGGGCGGAAGAAGTAGGAACAGATCGAATGGGACGGATGGGGCCCCTGCGACCGAGGGCTGCGGTTATGCCACCTCAGGCCAGCGGCAGGCTGCCCTGCGCGCCGGGGGCGCCGGCGATGGCCTGCAGACCGATCGCTTCCCAGCCCTTCGCGGTGAGCACGCGGCCCTGCGCGGTGCGCTGGAGGTAGCCTTCCTGGATGAGGTAGGGCTCGTGCACTTCCTCAAGCGTCTCGGCCTCCTCGCCCACGGCGACGGCGACCGTGCCGAGGCCGACGGGGCCGCCGCGATACGACTCCGCCATCAGGCGCAGGATCCGCTTGTCCATCTCGTCGAGACCGCGGACGTCGATCTCCAGCAGCTCGAGCGCGGCAGCGGCGACGGGTTGGGTGATCTTGCCCTTCGCCTTCTCCTGCGCGTAGTCGCGCACGAAGTTGACGAGATTGTTGACGATGCGCGGCGTGCCGCGGGAGCGCGCGGCGATCTCCTGTGCGCCGCCGGCGTCGATGGGGACGTTGAGCAGTTTGCAGGTGCGGTTGACGATCGTGAGCAGGTCCTCGCGGCCGTAGAAATCGAGGCGCGTGTTGAGCGTGAAGCGGCTCCGCAGCGGCGCGGTGAGCAGGCCGGCGCGGGTGGTGGCGCCGACGAGCG
>JAEXPG010000240.1 GCA_023447015.1 Verrucomicrobiota bacterium | reverse complement strand
CCTCTACACCGGCCGCAAACCCGCGTCGCGCTTCGTCTACTGCTCGTTCCTCACCGGTCTCATCCCGTGGACCAACCTCGATCCCGCGAAGGACACCGGCTACGCGATCGTCCCCGGAGCGATGGACTCCCTGCTCGGCGATCTCGAGCGGAACCGTCCGGTCTTCATCGTCGACTGCAGCCCCGGACCGCACCGCAATTTCCACAAGTACCCGATCGCACACTTCCCCAGGCTGCAGGCGCTGCTCGACCGCGACTACGCGGTCGTCGCTCCCGGGACATTCGTGCCGCAGGGCTTCCGCCTCCATCTCCTACGCGACCACGCCCGCCGCACGCCCCTCGCCCTCGCCGGCGGGCCGGCCATCGCCGCTCCGACAAGTCCGGAGCTTCTCGGCCGCACCGACGCCGAGCTGCAGCCCACCGCCTACACGGTCATCTGCGCAGCGCCCGACGCCCGCCTCCAACGGCTGGAGTTGCTGGTCGACGACCAGGTCGTCGACGGCGTCAGTGTCGCCCCCTGTGGCGAGCTCAACGTGATCCTCGTCGCCCCCTTCGATCGGCTCGGGGCCGGCACGCACCGGCTCGTCGCCCGCGCGACGCGGGCCGACGGTTCTGTCACCACGAGCGCGGCAACCACCGTCGCCGTTTCGACCAACTCCCTGCCGGCGGAGAAACTCGCGACGTTCCGCGTCCCCATCGTCGCCGGCGCGCTCCTGCCGTTGAGCGTCCACGCGCCGTTCGGCCCGGCAGCGCAGCGCGAGGGCGAGTCGATGGTTTATGCGGTGCACGCCCCGTCCAGCATGGTCTTCGCCCTCAAGGCGAGCGCCCGCCGCGCCGTCGGCGCCTTCGGGCTCCGCCCCGGCGCCTTCTCGGTCGACAACCCGGCGGCGACCGACGGCGCCCGTTTCTGCGTGATGCTGGCCACGCCGGACGGCACCCGCACCGTGCTCGCCGACCGCCTGCTTCGGCCCCGCGAAGTGGAGGCCGACCGCCCGCTCCAGCGCTTCGATCTCGCCCTCCCCGCGCATCCCGAAGGCTCGCGACTCGAATTCACCACCGACCCCGGCCCGGCCGGCAATGCCGCCTGCGACTGGACAATCTGGTCCGACCTCGCCATCGACTGCTCCGAGTAGGCGCGTCGCCGTGTCGCCCTGCCAGGCAAACCCTCTCCATGTCCGCCCAAGAAACTCCCGTTCCCGCTGCGCCGCGCAACCGGCTCGGTGACCTGCTGCTCTGGCTCGTCATCAGCGTTGCCGCCTTCAACTTCCCGCGGCCGCCGCTCCTCGAGCTCGACGCCTCGTGGCGCATGGCCCTCGGCTATTTCTTCACCACGGACCTGCAATGGGGACCGGATGTGATCTTCACCTACGGGCCGTTCGGCTTCGTGATGGGCAACACCTACTGGGGGCAGCTCTTCTGGCCCATGATCGCCTGGCAGGCCCTGCAGGCGCTCGGATTCGGTGCGTTGCTCGTCGCCGAGAGCCGGCGCCTCACGGGAGTCTCCCGCGCCTTCTTCCTCCTCTTCGTGCTGCTCCTGGGCCTGATCTACGAGGACGCCCTGCACATGATCATCATCGCGCTGCTCGGCCTGCGGCTCGTGCGCAACGCCGGCAACGAGGAGGAGGCGGTCCCGCACATCTGGGGCTCGCTCGCCCTGGGCGTCCTCGCAGTCATCAAGTTCACGGATCTCATGCTCGGCGGGTTCGCCCTGCTCGTCGCCGCCGGACTTGCACTCTACCGCCGCACCCCGCGGGCCGCGGTGATCAACGCGGTCTGCTTCGGCGGCGCCTTCCTCGCCCTCTGGCTGCTCTGCGGCCAGAACCCCCTCAACATCCCTGTCTTCATCCGCGACTCGCTCCAGATCAGCAGCGGCTACAACAGCACGATGAGCCTGCCGACACCGGCGGCCCCGCTCCAGTCGGGCCTGATCGTCGCCGGGTTGGTCGCCGCCTATCTCGCGCTCCAGGTCCTCGCCAGTCCGCGCCGCCCGGTGGCGATCGCCACCACGCTGGTTGCCGCCGCCTTCCTCTACCTCGACTGGAAACACGGCTTCCTCCGCGCCGACGGCCACATGATCGGCTTCTTCATCTGCGCCCTCTTGCCGATCACGGCCTTCCCCGCGCTGCTCGACGACGCCCCCGCCCGCCGCTGGCTGCGCCGCTCGCTGCTGCTCGGCGCCGGCCTCTTCGCCCTCATCGGCATCGAACAGGCCTTGCCGGGCGTCGTCCGCGGCTGCGCCAACCAGCTCGAGGACCGCCTCTGGACGCGCGTCTCCGCCATCCTCAACTGGTCCGAGTTCCGCCAGCAGTTCCGGACCCAGATGGCGACCCTGCGCGAGACCCACGCCCTGCCCGAGGTCCGCAACGTCGTGGGCAACGAGACGGTCGACGTCCTCGGCTTCGAGCAGGGCATCGTCCTGTTCAACAAGTTCAACTACCTCCCGCGCCCGGTCTTCCAGAGCTACTCCGTCTACACCCCGCGGCTCGCCCGGAAGAACCTCGACTTCTACGCGTCCGCCCGGGCCCCAAAGTTCGTCCTCGTCCGCCTCCAGCCCCTCGACGAGCGCCTCGTCGCCATGGACGACTCGCTTCTCCTTAACTATTTTCTCCACGCCTACGAGTACGTGATGGCGGAGAAGGGCTGGCAGCTCTGGCGCCGCCGGGCCGACGCCCCGACCGCCGACGCCGTGGCGCCCCGCCGCCTGAGCACCCGGGAGCTCAAGATCGGCGAAACCCTCGACGTCTCCGACCTCGCCGACCGGCCCACCTGGATCACCGTCGATCTCCAGCCGACCCTCCTCGGACGCGCCCGCGACTTCCTCTACAAGAGCCCCCTCGTGAAACTCGTCGCCACCGACACCGCCGGCAACCTCTCCCGGTTCCGCCTGCCGCTGGACGAGGGCCGCACCGGATTCATGCTCAATCCGCTCGTCGAAAACGAGAAGGACCTGATCCACTTCGCCGGCGGCAAACCCGCCCGCCGCGTCGCCAAGATCGCGCTCGAAGTCGAGGGCGACGGCCGGTTCTTCTACCGGCCGCAGGCCGACGTCGGGCTCTTCGCCCTCACGCCCTCCGACGCCGGCACGCGGGCCCTCGCGATCATGCAACGCGAGAAGTACTGGGTCTTCAAAGCCGTCCCAACCTCCGTCCAGGCCTACGCCGAGCCCACCCCGATCAAGGTCGACGGCGTCAACACGATGATCTTCCACGCGCCGAGCACGATCGAGTTCGACGTGCCGCCCGGCGCCGCGGTCATGGTCGGCCGGTTCGGCTACGCCCCCGGCGCCTATGAGGGCGACGCCCGCACCTCCGGCGCCTTCTTCCGCGCCGTCTGGTCCGACGGCGCCACCGAGCACGTCCTCTTCGAACAGTTCCTCAACCCGCGGGCCAACCCGGCCGACCGCGGGCTCCACGCCTTCGAGGCCAAGCTCGGCGGCGTCACCAGCGGTCGGGTACGCCTCGTGATCGATCCGGGCGCCGATCCCGGCTGGGACTGGACCGTATGGACCGGAGTCGAATTCCGCTGAACCCCGCCGCCGATCGCACCGCCGGCCGCCTCTGGTGGTGGCTGGCGCTCGGCGGAGCTTTGCTCGCGCTCGCCGGTCGGCTGTGGCTGATCCGCACCTGCGGCACGGCCCTGCCCTTCCGCGACGAGTGGAAAGCGGTGGCGGAGGATGTGCTCAAGCCCTGGCTGGATGGCCGGCTGGGCTGGCGCGAGTTCTTCCTTCCCGTCAACGACCACTGCCTCGTCCTCACCCGCGCACTCGCGTTCGCCCTCTTCCGCCTCAACGGTCAATGGGACAATCTGGTCGAGACAACAGTGAACGCGTTGATCCTCGTCCCGCCGCTGGCGCTGACCGTGCGCACCGTCGGCCCTGCCTTGGGGCGCATCCCCGCGGTGCTCTGGACTCTCTTCGCCGGCACCCTCCTCGCCCTCCCGATCACCGGGGAGAACACGCTGTGGGGCATCCAGTCGCTTGTGTTCTTCCAGGTGGCGCTCTCGATCGTCTACCTCTGGGGCATCGCCACCCGCTCCCGGTGCGATGCCGCCTGGTGCCTCGGTCAGATCGCCGGCGGGCTCGCCCTGCTCACCCAGCAATCCGCGGTGCTCGCGCCGGCCGCCGCGGTGCCGTTCCTGTTCTGGCGGCTCGTCCGGGATCCGGACACCCGCCGCAACAGTCTCGCGGGGCTGGGCTTCGCCGCCCTCTGGTTCGCCTGCTATTTCCGCCTCGCCCCCGACTTCACCGTCACCGCGGACATGCGCGCCGACTCGTGGCGGATCGCGCTCGATCTCTGCCTGCGCCAGCTCGCGTGGCCGCTGCCCCACCCCGGCTGGGCGTTTCTCCTCTCCGCCCCCTTCCTCTGGTTCGCCGCCGACCGCCTGCGGCGCCGGCGCCTCGCACCGGCGGACGCCTTCCTTCTCGCGCTCGCCCTCTGGGTCGGGGCCCAGGCCGCCGCCATCGGCTTCGGCCGCGGCGGCGAGACGATCGGCTTCGTCTCCCGCTACTGCGACTTCCTGCTCTACGGCGTGATCGTCAACGCCGCCTGCCTCATCCGCCTCTGGCACGACGCGGCCCGCCCGGCCCGGGTCGCTCTCGCCGTCCTCGGCCTGGGCTGGCTGACCGCCCTCGTCCCGGGCGTCCACCACGAGACCATCGGCAGCCACTCCGGCTACATCCTCCAGCAACGTCCGCGGATCAACGCCACCAACCTCGCCGCTGTGCGGGACTTCCTCCGCACCGGCGACATCGCCGCCATCTCCCGCGAGCGCACCGGCGACTTCCTCCACCACTATCCGCCCGGCCTGGCCGCGCTGCTCTCCGACCCGCGCTTCCGCGCCATCCTTCCGCCCGAAGCCGTCGCGGACGCTCCGCAGACCGGATTCGGGCGCATCAGCTGGATCGGCCGACAGATCCCGGCCGCATGGCCGGTCCTCCTCGCCGCCGGCCTGGCCGCGATCGGCTTCGCCGGTGTGCGCATCCGGTCGGACTCGCGCCAGAGTGCCGGCGATGCCCCGGCCGAATGGACCTGCCATGGGGGCGCGCTGGCCGCGCTGGCAGTCGGCCTCTTCTCCGGCGTCCTGCTGCTGGCCTGGCCGGGGTCGTTCCGCTTTGACTCCGCAGCACGTTGGGTGGCCGCCTTCGAGCCGGCGCAGAACGACGTCGACCTGCTCGATCCCGCCTTCACCCGGCAGAGCGCCGGCGCGCGGCTCGACCCGCGCGCCACCGTCGGGGCGGTCTCCCTCGACCGCCCGATCCCCGTCCGGCGCTGGCACGGGACCCTCCTGCGCGACCTGTCGTTCACCGGCACGCTCGCCGGCCGCGGCGAGCCCCTGCGCCACCGTTTTCTGGTGACACCGTACACCGGCTGGCCCAACTGGCCCGGTAACGGCCTGCGCTGGCGTTTCCGGCACCCGACCACCGGCGAGGAGAAGTGGATCGAGTACATGGGAGGAAACCCGGCCGGGGAGTTCGACCTCTGGGTCGCCGACGCCGGAGCCTACCTCGGCTGGGAGGCCACGCTTTTCCTCTTCGACGGCCGGACCGATGAGCACGGCTGGCTCGGCATCGCCCGCCCGGCGCTCACCGACAACCCCGCCTTCGCCCAACAGTGGCGCGCGACCCTGAAAGGCGAGCGCGCCGAGGCGACCCACCGCCTCCTCGCCCTCGGAACGGCGGTCGCACTCGCCGCCGCCGCGCTCCTTCGCTTCCTCGCCCGTCGCCCAACCGCCCGCGAAATCTCGCCATGACCCCCGCCGCCGAAACGCCGGAAATCTCCATCGTGCTCCCCTGCCTCAACGAGGCGCTCACCCTCGGCGGCTGCCTCCGCGAGATCACTGCCGCACTCGCGACGAACAAGATCAACGGCGAGATCGTCGTCGCGGACAACGGCAGCACCGACGGCTCCCAGCGGATCGCCGCCGAACTCGGCGCCCGTGTCGTGCCCGTGACCGCCCGCGGCTACGGCAATGCCCTGCGCGGCGGCATCGAGGCCGCGCGCGGGCGCTACGTGCTCATGGGCGACTCCGATGGCAGCTACGACTTCGGCCACCTGCCGCGGTTTCTCGAACGCCTGCGGGCCGGCGTCGACCTCGTCATGGGCAACCGTTTCGCCGGAGGGATCCAGCCCGGGGCGATGCCCTGGAAGAATCGCTACATCGGAAACCCGATCCTCTCGTTCATCGGCCGGATCCTCTTCCACACCGGAATCCGGGACTTCCACTGCGGGCTGCGCGCCTTCTCGGTCGAGGCCTATCACCGGATGGATCTGCGCACCACCGGCATGGAGCTCGCCTCCGAGATGGTGATCAAGGCGCGGCTGCTCGGCCTGCGGCTGGAGGAGGTCCCGACGGTCCTGCGCCCGGACGGCCGCAACCGCCCGCCGCACCTCCGCCCATGGCGCGACGGCTGGCGGCACCTGCGGTTCATGCTCCTGTTCAGCCCGCGCTGGTTGTTTCTCTACCCGGGGCTGGCCCTGATGGTCGTGGGCACGCTCGCCGCCGGAATGCTCGTCGGCGGGCCGGTCGTGATCGGCGGAGTGAGCTTCGATGTGCACACGCTGCTCTTCGCCGCCATCGCGGTGCTGATCGGCTTCCAGGCGGTCGCATTTGCGGTATTGAGCAAATTCTTCGCGATCCGTGCGGGCCTGCGCGCCCACGAGGCGAAGTTCGACGGGTGGGTGCAACGCTTCACACTTGAGGTCGGGTTGATCGGCGGCGCCTTGCTGGCGCTGGCCGGATTCGGTCTCTCGCTCGGAGCCGTCTGGGTGTGGGGCCGCCACGGTTTCGGCACCCTCTCGCCCGCGTCGATGTTGCGCCTCGTGATCCCGGGTGCCACCGGCCTCGCGCTCGGCTGCCAGATCGTCCTGACGAGCCTGTTCCTCGGCGTCCTCCGCCTCGACACCCGGGAAGAACGCGTGTCCGCGTTTACAAGCCCAAAGCAGTAGAACCGTACAGAGGAGATGGCTGCTGTTGGATGCGAACTAGCAGCGATAACGCCCGGAGTCCTGCGTAC
>JAEXPG010000235.1 GCA_023447015.1 Verrucomicrobiota bacterium | reverse complement strand
GGACAGAGGACAGAGGACAGAGGACAGAGGACAGAGGACAGAGCGTGATGACGAGGGCCGCGAGTCGAGGACCAAACCCCCGGTGGCTGCTGCGCTGCTTCGCGTGGCCAATGCTTCCGGTCGCCCGCGATCAGCGGGCGCCGGAACCCCCGCCCCGGAGGCGATCAGCCGGAGGACCCCTCCCACGCGGCGCCCATTGGCGAAGCCGATCAGCGGTGCAACCACTCCGAAGCTCTGAGCACGGGCGAATCTGGAACTCACGAACTCAGGAATCGAGCCCCCCTGTAGGCCACGGCGCCGACGTGGCGGATCGGGCTCCGGAAACGGCGGATCCGGAACTCGCAAACTCAGCGTAGACGCGTGCCGGGGTGTGACTTTGCGGAGGAGCAGAATGGTGGGTGCGTTGCGTCCGGTCCTCTCGTGATCGGGGCTTGTTGCCGCTTGGCCGTCGGCAGGTGGGGCGCAGCGGGACCACGCCGCATGTCAACTATTGGTTGACATGCTCGGCTCGTCCAAGCCGCGGGAGATGCCGCGTGCTTCGGTGTCGCGGCGGGTTGCGAGCGGCGGCGGAGCGGAAGCGGATGCCGGGCGGGAGGAGCGGCGGTGTGCCTACTGGAGGTTGAAGACCACGCGCGGGGTGGGGGTGGCGCCGCTGGCAGGCGGGATGCCGGCGGTGGCGAGGAACACGCGGGCGGCGTCGATGCTGCCCTTGGTGAGCAGGTACTCCTGGATCCGGCGGGCGCGCTCGGCGGCGAGCGCCGCGAAATCGGAGTCCGAAGGTTCGATGGTCGCGAGCACCTGGGCGCGGAGCTCCTCGGGGGTGGGACCCGCGGGCTGGCCTTCGGCGGCGGTTTCCGTGCCCTGCGTCTTGGACGTCGGGGCGGCGGCACCGGCGGATGTTGAGGCGGTGTTCGGTTTCTCACGCCGGCCGAAGATCCGATGGACGGTGCGGACGACGAGGTTGCCGCTCCTCTTCTCCGGCGCAGGGGCGACGACCGGTGCGGCGCCAGGCGTTGCTCCGGGGGGCGCGGACGCAATGGTCGCAGCCCGCTCGGTGTGGAGTTCGGCGATGAAGCGCGCGGTCTCCTCGGGCGTGAGCTGCACGGTGGCGGGGTCGATCGTCGCGGTGGTGGTGGCGGCGAGCTCGCGCAGCTTGCGGGCGCGCAGGAGGGCCTCGAGCTGGGCGACGCGCAGGCCGGCGAGATCGAGCTCGCGCTGCGGTTGGCTGGAGATCTCGAGGTTGAGGCCGGGACGCTCGGTGAGCGCCTTCACCAGGCCGTCGAGGCGGGCGACGGCCTCGGCGTCGAGCGCGGCGGAGCCGGAGGCGAAGTCGACGGCGCTGAGGTCGTGGCCGCCGCCGAACATGCTGCCGAGGATCGAGAACGGCGCGGTGGCCGCCTTGACGATCACGTTGCCGAGGGCGTGCCAGACGACGCTGCCGTACTTGAAGTCCGGATCGTCGAGGTTGCCCCGGATCGGGATGCTCTCGGCGATGCGGCCGCTCGGGTCGCGGAGGATGGCCAGGGCGAGCTTGAGCGGGAGCTTGGTGGCGTCGGGGCTCTCGACGGGCTGGCCGAGATAGAACTGGTCGAGGGCGACGTTGTTCTCGGCGACGAGCTCGCGGGCGGAGAGGCGGTAGCTGAGGTCGAGGCTGAGCTTGCCCTTGTCGATCGTGTAGCCGGCATAGCGGCCGGAATACGGCGTGAAGGGCGGGAGCTCGATGCCGGTGAACGCGACCTTCACGTCGGTGAAGGCGTCGCCGCTGAGCGGGTTGATCTTGCCGCTGATCTTCAGGGGCGCGAGGCCGAGGCGACCGGCGAGGTCGACCTCGGCGCGGGCGAGCTGCTCGGAGGAGAGACCGGAGATCGTGCCACCGAACTCGGTGAGCTCGGTGGTGAACGCGGGTTCGACGGAACGGTCGGTCGCCACAAACCGGGCACCGGCGAGCGTGACGCGGCCGATGGTGATCTGCGGTCTCGCGGCGGTCGCTGCTTCGGGGCTCGCGGTGGGGGCGGCGGCCACCGCCGGCTGCGCGGTTTCAGCGGTCGCCGCGGCCGTTTGCTTGAGAATCGCGGTGAGGTTGAGGCGCTTGTCGGGGAAGACGATGGCGTGGGCGAACGGCTCTTTCACGGCGATCTCGTCGATCGCGACGGCGAGCGGCCGGGTGGTTGCGCGGATGTTGTTGAGCGCGAGGTCGGTGAACCCGACGAGTGGCGCGGAGAACTCCCCGTCGACGGCGGCGAAGCCCGCGAGCCCGGCGTCGCCGGTCCAGCGGAGATCCGGCGCGTCATCGCTGGCGAGCGCGAAGGTCAGGTGGCCCTTGGCCCGGGCGGTGCCGCCGGTGAGGAGGACGTTGAGGAAGGGCGCGACGTAGGGGTCGAGCGGGCGCAGCGCGATGTCGGCGACCTCGAGCTGGAGTTCGGCGGCGAGCGGTTGCGGGGTGACGGTGCCGGAGACGGCGAGACGGCCGGCGCCATTCCAGCGCAGGGCGGTCTCCATCGCGACCGGGCGGTCGAGGCGCGTGCTCGCGTCGCGCAACTTGAAGCCGAGCTGGTCGATCACGAGGTCGACGGGGCGCGGCGTGGTGAGGTCGTGCAGGCGGAGCGTGGCGTTGACGATCTCGAAGCTGCCCAAGGTGGCCGTCCAGGCGGCTGGGGCGCCGGGCGCGGACTTCGGCGCGGTGCTGTTGGCGGGTGCCGTCCCTGCGGGCGCTTCGGGGCGTCGGTCGGCCACGGCCGGCTGGAGGAGGGCGAGCCAGTCGATGGAGCCGTCGGCCCGGCGGGAGGCGGAGAACTCGGCGTTGCGGACGGTGAGGGTTGCGACGGAGGCCTCCTGTTTGGCGGAGTCGGCGGCGAGGCCGGCGAGCTCGACGAGCGGGATGGAAGCCAGTGCGGCGGTGGTGCCGCGGGCCGCGAGCTTGAGGTCGGCGAGGGTTACGCGGCCGTTGGTGAGGCGGGCGACGGGGGCGCTGCCGGCGAGCCCGACCTCATAGGCGACCTCTACGCCCAGGCGACCGTCGAGGAGATCGAGCTGGTGGAGGTCGCGGTGGAAGGCGGCGTATTTGGGCAGGCGGAGATCGGTGATGGCGACGCGGCCGGTGGAGCCGAGCGGTTCGAAGGTGAGGTTGCCCTGCCAGGCGAAGCGTTCGCCGGCCTCGGTCGCGGCCTCGAAGGTGTAGGCGCCGGAGCGGTTGGGGCGGGTGGTGAAGCCGATCAGCTCGAATGTCGTCGGTCCGAACGTGGTGGAGAAGGGCACGCTGCGCGCCTTGTCGGCAAAGGTGAACTCGCCGCGTTCGACGCGGAGGCGGGCGATGGCGACCGGCGGCGGTCGGGATGGGGTGGCGGGCGCGGCGGTGGCGGCCGGCGGCGGCACGAGGTCGGCGATGTTGAACGTGCCGTCGGCCTCGCGGTAGATCCGGGCCCGCGGGTGGACGAGGCGGATCTCGTCCAGGCTCCAGGTGAGGCGGAAGAGCGAGGTCAGTGGGGCGAAGTTGGCATGGAACTCCTCCCAGCCCGCGAACTCGGCGCCATCGTGCGCAGCGACATTCAGGCCGCGGATGGTGACGGACAGCGTCCACGGATTCACGCGCACCTGCTCGATCGCGACCGGGCGTTTGAGCGCGGCGGAGCCGTGCTTGACCAGCTGGTGTTTGAGGATGACCGGGGCGAGGAGGAACCCGGCGAGCGAGTAGGCGGTGAACGCCCCGACGAGCCACAACAGCGGCCGCCGGCGCCGGCGAAGGAAGGGAACCTGTGGAGAGTTCATGGCAGAAGAGGCGAGGTCATGTCGGCTGGGTTACGGCACTGCAGTCGAAATGTGTCCCGGTCGGGCGCCGCGGCGACTCCGGCGTGATCGGGGAATCCCTGATCCGGGAACGCGTGGTGGCGGTGCCTGAGAGGTGGAGTCGATGGTTGTGACGACACTCGACGAACGCACCGACTGCATCGGCGCCGTGATCGAGAGCCTCGGCAGGGCGGAGAAGTGGGGCGGAATGTGGCACGCGGAGCCGCGGAGGGATGATTGCCGCTCGCGCCGGGAGGCGGAGGTTCCGCATGCTCGGGCCATGTCGTCGCCGTCCGCCCATCGCACCCGTGCCATCGTGCTGCTCACGCTGGCGACGCTGGTGTGGGGGCTGAGTTTCCCGCTCATCAAGAGCCTCGGGCATCTGCAACAGGCGTTGGTGCCCGGGAGCGGGAGCTGGTTGGTGACGGTGTGCACGGTGGCCCCGCGCTTCCTGCTCGCCGGTGCGGGGCTGGCGTTGTTTGGACTGCGCCGGCAGGGCCGGCCTAGCGCGCTGGAGTGGTACCAAGGACTGGGGCTGGCGCTCTTTCTCGGGCTCGGGCTGCTGCTGCAGGTCGACGGGCTCCAGTACACCGATGCGTCGGTGTCCGCGTTTCTCACCCAGCTCTACGCGGTGCTGATCCCGCTCTGGGTGGCGGTGCGCACGCGGAGGCCGCCACGCTGGCCGGTGTGGGTGGCGTGCGGGCTGGTGGTCCTCGGCGTGGGCGTGCTCGGGCGCGTGGATGTGCGGGCGTTCCGCCTCGGGCGCGGCGAGGTGGAGACGATCCTCGGCTCGCTCTTCTTCATGGCGCAGATCCTCTGGCTGGAGCGCAAGGAGTTCGCCCGCAACCGCGTGCTGCCGACGACGACGGTGATGTTTCTCGCGGTCGGGCTGTGCTTCGGTGTCGCCGCGGGGGCGATGGCGCCGCGGCCGGCGGCGTTGGGGCCGCTGCTCGCTTCGCCCGCCTGGGCCGGGCTCACGCTTCTGCTCACGGCGGCCTGCACGGTCTTCTGTTTCGTGGTGATGAACGCCTGCCAGCCGCGGATCACTGCGACCGAGGCGGGGTTGATCTACACGCTCGAACCGGTGTCGGCGTCGGCGCTGGCGTTGTTCCTGCCGGCGCTGATCTCGGGCTGGACCGGCATCGCCTACGCGAACGAGGCGTTCACCTGGCACCTGTGGGTCGGCGGCGCGCTCCTGACCGCGGCGAACGTGCTGGTGCAGTTGCCGGCGGGGCGGGCGGAACACTCGGCCGCGGGTTGAGTCGGCGGCCGCGGCCGGCGCGGCTGGGGCCAGGCCGATTGGCCGGGATCGTCTCAGCCTGTTGGGGCGCGGCACGGTGGCTGCTCGCCGGGGCTCCATCATGAGCCTACGTCCACTCGGTCTTGCCCAGGAAATCGTCAACGACCTCAAGTTCGAGGTCGTCTACGCCTACGACGATCTCGTGTTCGTCGAGCACAACACCTTCCTCCTGCAGTTCGACGATGCGCGGAAGAGCAACCTCCGCGTCTATTTCAACGCCGAGTGCGAGGCGGATACGGCGACGCGGCTCGAGCAGGCGCTCACCGCCGCGGCGAAGGCCCGCGGGTGCATGATCGAGAACTGCGGCCAGTTCGAGCTCGTGGCCAAGGAGGGCGCGAGCGAGTTCCAGGTGCGGCTGCTGGAGTAAGGCGAACGGGCTCCCACGCCTCAGGCCTCATGGGCGGTCGGCGTTCGGAGCTGATGGCGGTTGAGCCTTCGCGAGCAACTCGCACCGCAAGTCCTCGGACTTCCAGATCTCCTTGGGGATCTTGGCGAAGGCGGGGACGGCCATCGCTGCCAGCAGTCGCCCGACTGGATTGCGCAACTGCGACTCGTTGCCCCAATCCGGAAGCCACGCGGCGAGTGCTTCGGGGTTCCGCGTCTCGGCGACGGAGCACATCTGGGCATAGACAGCGTGCATCTGGCGCTCGGTCCGGTTGGGGTGGAAGACGAGGGTTCCTCCGAGGCGAATCGCCTGCTCAAGGCGTCGGTTGGGCGAATCGGAGAGAGAAAGTGAAAAGTCGTGGGCCCCACGCCGGAGCTGCGCGAAGGCGAAGCGCAAGAAATCGGCTTCGCCGAGAAAGGCGTTGCGGAAGACCTGTCGCACCGGTGGGGCTGCTTCGAGCGTTTGGACCAGTTGGCGAGAGGTGTCCGCCTCCAGTGATCCGAGCCGGAGTGTCTCGCCGATGACAGCGTAGCACTGTTTCAGGACGACAGTTGCGATCATCGCGTGGACCAGATTGGCGTTTGTTCTCCGGAGATTCTGCATGGCCCGGACCACCGGCAGCGTCATCCGCACGGCTTCGTCACGTTGGCCGGCGAATGCTCGAGCATAGGCGAGTGCGAGCACGGGCTCTGTGGTGTTCCGGATGGCGCGGAAGGAAAGGATGTGATCGAGATCGACCAACGGACAGATGCCGGCAGGAGGGCGTTCGCCCAACATCGCGATCCACTCCCGTCCGAGGGTATTTTCCTTCACCGCTTGTTCGATGTCGGCCTGTTTCTCGGTCACATACTGCGCCCAACCGGCGGATTCCTTCGGGAGTCGAGGATAGTCCGACTCCAGGGAGGGCGCGCCGGTTTCGCGCAGACGCGACCACGGCGACTTCTCCGCGAACCACATCAGGCGCCGGAACCCGGGATCGTCGATCCCGACGCGTGGACCGAGGTCGGGCAGTTCAGGCGGGGCGCTATCGTCGTGCGCGAGAAAGGCGAAGGCCGCGCCGATCGGCAGGGAGGCGAGCCCCAGCCACTGCCATCTGATGCGCCGGGCAATCGCGTACCAACAGGCCGCGACGATCGCGGGGACGAACGCGATCGGCACCCCGCTCCAGCCTGAGGGAAGCGGCTGTTCGCCGGGAACGAATCGCGCGATGGCCAGCGAGACCGACATGATCGATGTGCCGACGAAGGCGCTGAGGCCGAGGACGAGCACCAAGATGGTATGCAGGAGTTTTTGGGTGCGGCTCACTGGGTGGTGATGGGTCGGTGTGTGTGTATCCTGCCGGTCGACACTGAAAGCGGAAAGTTCGGGGAGGCGGTGTTGCCGGGCTGGCGCTCGGCGTTCGCGGGGGCTGCCTCGGTGCTACCGGGCGAAGCGGCCGGTGCGGAGGAAGGCGATGGCCTGGTCGGCGGTGCGCTTGCGGAAGAGGATGAGCGTGTGGTTCGACGGCAGCAGAAGGTGGTCGGCCATGCCGTCGAGGCGGGTGCTGCGCTCGGCGACGGTGCCGTCGTGGGGACGCTCGAGGTAGAGCCAGCCCAGCGGGTTGAGCGCGGAGCTGCCGGCGATCACGCCGAGCTCGAAGTCGGCGCGCTGCGGGAGCGTGCGCCAGTAGGCGTCGGGGCCGGTGCCGAGCGCGCCGAGGTTGCGGCCGATGATCTGCCAGATGATGGGCAGGCGGCGCAGCTTGTCGGACACCACGCTGCCATGGTGGGGCGGGACGATGGTGACGACCCGGCCGAGGTTGGCGGGGCGGTGCGCGGCGAGGTACCCGCGCACGATCAGGCCGCCCATCGAGTGCGTGACGAAGTGCAGGCGCGGTGCGCGTTCGAGGCCGAGCGCCGCCAGCTTCGCGGCGAGCCAGCGCGGACCGAGTTCGGCGAGCGGCACGGTCTTCGACGGGTAGTCGAGGTTGTGCACCTCGTAGCCGGCGGCCGCGATGAACTTCGCGAGCCGGGCGGTGAGCCGGGCGTTGATGCCCACGCCGTGCAGGACGACGACGGCTTCGCGGGTGGGGGAATCGGGGGCGACGGCGGGCATGTGCTATTCGGAAAGAGTCAACCGCAGCGAACCTCACGCGGCCGAACCGCAGCAACTGACGTTTCGCGGTTTGAATCTGTGCACTCCGTGCAATCTGTGGTCGAGATTCCGGAGGGTGGGACCACGGAACGCACAGAATGCACGGACTTCGGAGGTGGCGTCGGACAGCCAGGTCGGCAACCTGGCCTACAGGGAGGAGCGGGCGTCATGCGGCCGGTGGCTCCGAAGATTGGCGACGGGCGAGGATGAGGGCGCGCGCGGTCACGGCGCCGAGCACAACGGCCCCGCCGACCAGCGCCCAGCGTCCCGGGCGTTCGCCGATGACGAGCGCGGCCCAGATCGGGTTGAGCAGCGGCTCGAGCATGAGGATGAGGATCGAGCCCAGGGCGGTGACATGGCGGATCGCCCGGGCGTAGAGGAAATAGGAGAGGCCGAGCTGGAGCGTGCCGAGGGCGAGGAGGGCGGCCCAACCGGTCGGGCTCGGCAGTGGCCCCGCGGCGAAGAACGGCAGTCCGACCGCGGCGCCGACGAGGTTGCCCAGCACGATGGAGTCGGCCGGCTCGGCGTCCTTCTGCTTGCGCAGGAGCACGGTCATGAAGGCGAAGGCCACGCCGCTCACGATCGCCAGGATGCTGCCGAGCAGGCCGTCGGCGCTGAGGGAGTCGGCGAAGAACAGCGCCATCCCGCCGAAGACGACGGCGATGGTGAGCCAGTCGAGGCGCGTGACCTTCTCGCCGAGCAGCCAGCGGCCGAGCCAGGCCACGAAGACCGGCGCGGTGTACTGGAGGAGGATGGCGTTGGCGGCGGTGGTGAGCTGGTTGGCGGCGGCGAAGAGGGCGGTGGTGCCGGTGTAGGCCAGCGCGGCGCCGACCATGCAAGGCGAGAAGTGCAGGCGCCAGCGGCGCAGGCAGGCCATGAGGAAGAGCGCCGCGATCAGCCCGCGCCCGCCGGCGACCGCGAGCGGGTGGACGCCGACGGACTTGAGCAACACGCCGCCCGAGCTCCACAGCAGCGCCGCGCCGAGGAGACCGAGGACTGCCCGCGAGTACTGTTGCCGGTCCGACACGGCGCCGAGCCAACCCGGCGGCGCGGGGGCGGGCGACACATTTCCTCCGTCCGACCGGCCCGCGGGGACGGTCCGCCGCGCGGCGCAATTGTTGTCATGCGCTCCCGCATTGTCCTGCCGCGAAATCTTCCCACAGTGGCGCCGCATGAAACACCGCATCTTCGGCCCGACCGGGCGCAAGGTCAGCGAAGTGGGCCTCGGCTGCTGGCAGCTGGGCGGCAACTGGGGCGACGTGTCCGAGGCGGACGCCCAGGCCACGCTGTTCAGCGCCTACGAGAAGGGGGTGAACTTCTTCGACACCGCCGACGTCTACGGCGACGGCCGGAGCGAGCGGCTCGTGGGCGAGTTTCTGCGCGACACGAAGGCGAAGGTGTTCGTCGCCACCAAGCTCGGCCGCCGCGGCGATCCGGGCTGGCCGGGCAACTTCACCCGCGAGGCGATGCGCCGCCACACCGAGGATTCGCTGAAGCGGCTCGGCGTGGACGCGCTCGATCTCACGCAGCTGCACTGCGTGCCGTTCGAGGTGCTGCAGCGCGGCGAGGTTTTCGAGACGCTCCGGGAGCTGCAGCGCGAGGGGAAGATCAAGGCCTTCGGTGCGAGCGTGGAGACGGTCGCGGAGGCGCTGTACTGCCTCGAGGTGCCGGGCCTGGCGTCGCTCCAGTTCATCTTCAATCTCTTCCGGCAGAAGGCGGTGGATGAGCTGCTCCCGCGCGTGAAGGCGAAGGGCGTGGCGTTCATCGTGCGCCTGCCGCTTGCCAGCGGACTGCTCGTCGGCAAGTACACGGCGTCGACGACCTTCGCGGAGACCGACCACCGCAACTTCAACCGCGACGGCCAGGCCTTCAACGTTGGCGAGACCTTCGCCGGCATCCCCTTCGCGAAGGGCGTGGAGCTCGCCGAGGAGCTGCGCGCCCTGGTGCCGCCGGCCACGACGATGGCCGACTTCGCGCTGCGCTGGTGCCTCGATTTCGACGCGGTGACGACGATCATCCCCGGGGCGCGCAATCCCGCGCAGGTTCGCGGCAATCTCCACGCCAGCGAGATGGCCGTCCTCCCGCCGGCGCTGCACGCGAAGCTGCGGCAGTTCTACGCCGACAAGGTCGCCCAGCACATCCGCGGGCCGTACTAGGGCGTAGCGGGGAGATCCCGCGGGCCAGAGTGAAGCCACCGCAGTTGCTGGCGGCGGACCCTGCGGTGCCTTTGATCGCTCGTGCGAGCTCGGGTCGCGCGGCGGGCGATCACGTGTGCGGCCGACGCGGCGGAACTGCGTGGTTGGATTCGACGAGCACGCGGTGCGTGCGGCGCGCCGGCCGGAAGGGCGGTGATTTGCGGACGGTGCGGATCGGGCCATGCTCCCGCCGCGCCGCACCGGCGCAGCGTCTGCGAAATCATCCACCGCCATGAACGATCCCAAGATTGCCCAGAAAGCCCCGTATGTCGTGCCTGTCGAAGCCGGGAAGACATACTATTGGTGCGCCTGTGGGGGCAGCCAGAAGCAGCCGTTCTGCGACGGCGCCCACAAGGGCTCGGCGTTTTCCCCGACGGTGTTCAAGGCCGCCGTCACCGGCCAGGTCGCTTTCTGCGGCTGCAAGCACAGCAAGGCCGGCGTGACCTGCGACGGCAGCCACAAGCAGCTGTAGTCGGAGAAGCGGCGGGCCAGCTTTTGTTTCCTACGTTCGCTCTCAAGAAACCCGGTTCCGTGGAATCAACCACGGATGGGCACGGATGGCCGGACCTTCATCCGTCATGATCCGCGCAATCCGTGTTCAGTGTCGTCCCTGAATCCGAAGATTCCGGACGTGTCTTCCCGATAACGTCCGGCCCGGCCGGGTTCTCTGGCTTCAGTCGTCTGCGGAAACCGGGGTGGCGCCTGTCGGCACGTTGTGCGGACAGCGGTGATGCTGCGGGCGGGAAGCGGCGGTCGGCTCGACCTCACTCCACCGCGGCAATGGTGTGCTCGACGGTGCGGGCGCCCTGCGGGAGTGCGACCCGTTCGCCGGTCTTGCGGCCCATGAGTGAGCGGCCGAGCGGGGAGGAGGGGGTGACGACCATCACTTCGTTGCCATCCACGCTGACCTCGAGCCCGCCGTGGGCCGGCCCGAGGAAATAGATGCTCTTGGCGCCGCGCGCCTCGAGACGCACGAGCGCACCGACAGCGGCGGGTTCCCCGGGGCCGAAGGCGCGCAGGGCGATGTTGCGGAAGGCGGCGATCGCGGTGGCCACCTCGTCGGCGAGCTTGGCCTGGCCGGCGGCGAGGTAGGCGGCGAGCTGCCCGCGCATGTCGTATCGGTCTTCCGCCCGGCTCTCATCATTGGTCGCCTCCTTGTGGGCGTCTTCCGCGGCTTCGGTCTGGAGGGCGAACTCGTTGGCCAATGCTTCGACGATGGCTTTCAACAGGGCGGACTTGTCCATGATTCCGGGGGCGCTTACGGGGTGTGGGCGGCGACGCGGATGGGGTAAGCGTCGCCTGACGAAGCTCGAGGCAATAGCCCGGCCCAGCCTGCGCCAAGCCCGGATTTCGGGTGGCGGAGAAATACTTCAGTGCCGCGCTTCCGTGGGCGGTCGCCGGCCGGGCGCACGGAAGCAAGGCACAATCCTGCGTGGACGAGCAACGCGACTCCGTATGGCGGAGCGAAGGCGGAACGGCTCCGGAGGGCGCGGTCCGCCGAACGGTGGGTCCGCCGTGGGCCGGCGGATCCCGCTCAGGGCTGGCCGACCGCGTTGGTGTGGACCGAGACGAGTTTGTTCTCGGGGCTCACCTGCACGATGCGAGCGGTGTGGCCGGCGATCTCCGCAGGCTCGAGCCCGATGTAGGCGCAGATGATCACGAGATCGCCGACATCGACCAGGCGCGCGGCGGCACCGTTGATTTTGATCTGCCCGGCCTCGCCGTAGATCACGTAGGTCGTGAAACGCGCGCCGTTGTTGATGTCGAGAACATCGACTTGTTCGAACTCGAGCAGGCCGGCCTCGCGGCAGAGCGCGCGGTCGATCGAGATCGAGCCCTCGTAATCGGGATCGGCCTCGGTGGTGGTGGCCCGGTGAATCTTGGCGCGGAGGAAGTTCCTAAGCATAGGCATAGGCGTGGAGGCCGAGGAGAATCAGATCGGGAACGTGTTCGGCAAAGAGATTCTCGCGCTCAAAACGCGGGGCGTTCCCCCCCGTGGCGAGCACCAGCGGGCGTTTCCGGCCGAAAACCTCGGCGGAAATCCGGGTCACCAGTTCCCGCACCGCACCGACATGGCCGAAGTGCAGTCCGGCGGCGATCGCCTCCTTGGGCGAACGGCCGACCGCGCTGCGCGGGGCCACCCCGGCGACTTTCGGCAGCTGGGCTGTGCGGGCCGCGAGCATCTCCGACCACAGGCCGAAGCCCGGGAGGATCGCGCCGCCGGCGATGGTGCCGTTTGCGGCGACGGCGGTGATCGTCGTCGCGGTGCCGAAATCGACCACGATCTTGTCCCGTCCCGGGAACGTCATGTGCGCCCCGAGCGCGGCCGCCACGCGGTCGGCCCCGAGTTCGCGCGGCCGCTTGTAGTCGATCGTCAGACCGTGGGTGCTGTCGGCGCGCAACACCCGCGGGCTCACCCCGAACTGGCGTTTCACGGCCGCGCAGACCGGCAGCGTCAGCTCCGGCCCCACCGAGCAGAGGGCGGCGCGGTCGATCCGGCCGCCGACTTTGGCCGCGAGCAGGCGCTTCAGCCCCGCCGCCGTCTTCGCCTCGGCCATCGGTGCGCGAAAGTGGCGTTCGAGCCGGCCGAGCGTGATCACGCCGCCGAACAGCGAGGTATTGCCGATGTTGAGGAGCAGGACGCGCATGGCCGGGAACCTTAGGGACTCGGCCCCGCTTCGCCACCTGCAAGTTGGTGCGGCCCGGTCGGCCCGCGGGACCGCGCGGCGCCGCACTCCGCCGCGCGGCCGGCCGATCGCGCAGGTTGTGCTCGAAACACCGGCACCGGCCCGCCACAACCTTCGGCGCGCTTCCCGCCGCTCCGCCATGAACATCACGACCCTCGGCGAACCCCGCTTCGTCTCCCCGCTGCGCCAGCATGTGCGCGACGACCTGCGCGTGCCCGCCACGCTCATCCGCGACCCGGCTGCGCCGCCCCTGGCGGACGACGGCTTCGAGCTGGCCGGCCCCCGCGCCAAGCTGTTCTTCAATCCCGCCGAGGTGCGCGCGGGCATCGTCACCTGCGGCGGCCTCTGCCCGGGCATCAACAACGTCATCCGCTCGCTCTTCCTCGAGCTGCACCACGCCTACGGCGTGAAGGAGATCCTCGGCTTCCGCGACGGCTACCGCGGCCTCGATCCCGCGCGGGGGCGGCCGCCGGTGCGCCTCACGCCCAACGACGTCGACAAGATCCACACCGAGGGCGGCACGATGCTCGGCACCTCGCGCGGCCCGGTCGACACGAACATCGCCGTCGACCATCTGATCGCGCTGGGCGTGAACATGCTCTTCACCATCGGGGGCGACGGCACCCAGCGCGGGGGCAACGACCTCTTCCAGGAGGCGCGGCGCCGCGGCCATCCCCTCGCCGTGGTCGGCATCCCGAAGACGATCGACAACGACGTCGCGTTCGTGTCGCGGACCTTCGGTTACCTCACGGCGGTCGAGCAGGCCGCGCACATGCTCACCTGCGCCCACACCGAGGCGCACAGCGTGCGCAATGGCGTCTCCGTGGTGAAGCTGATGGGCCGCGAGGCCGGTTTCATCGCGATGGGCGCGACGCTTGCCAGCCAGGATGTGAACTTCTGCTTCATCCCCGAGGTCCCGTTCCGGCTCGACGGCCCGGGCGGTTTCCTGGCCGCGCTGAAGAAACGTGTCCTCGACCGCAACCATGCGCTGGTCGTGGTCGCGGAGGGCGCGGGGCAGGATCTGCTCGCGGGTCCGGCCGGGGCCAAGGACGCCTCGGGCAACGCCAAGCTGAAGGACATCGGGACGTTTCTGCGCGACCAGATCGACGCCTACTTCAAGGCGGAGAAGATGGAGGCGACCGTCCGCTACATCGATCCGAGCTATCTCGTGCGCAGCGTGCCCGCCGACGCCGAGGATGCGATCCTCTGCGACCAGTTCGCCCGCCACGCCGTGCACGCCGCGATGGCCGGCAAGACCGGGCTGGTGATCGGCGAGATGCACGACGCCTTCGTGCATGTGCCGATCGAGCTGCTCGCCACGCAGAAGAAGCGGGTCGACCCCGCCGGTGCCGGGTGGCGATCGGTGCTCTCGGCGACGGGGCAGCCGGCGCGTTTCGAGTGAGGGGCCTTGCCCGCTGGTGGGCGGTTGCCTGCCGATCGCCCCTTCCGGGCCGCCGGGCGGAATCGGTTTGTGGCCCTGATGCGAGCCTCGGTGCCGACGCGGCGACCTGAAGGCACGCCCCACGCGACCGGGCTACGCTCGTGCCCAGACGGCGTGCAGCGCGGCGGCGAGCGCGGGGACGCCGGCGAGCAGGACCGGGGTCGTGGCCGGAGGGCCCCAGAGGTAGAACGGGTGGGTCGTGGAGGCGCGGATCTCGTGCAGGTCGTTGTGCACGGTGGCGGCGACCCCGCCCGCGGACCACTGGGCGAGCACGGCCGCGCGGCGCGCCTCGGCATCGGCGCCGACGGTGAACTTGAAGCCGACGACGCGCAGCGGCCGCGGCGACATCGATTTGAGCTGCGGGAGGATCTTGGGGTTGCGCACGAGGCGGACGACGAGCTCGTTGGCATCCGAGCGGATTTTGCCCGTCTGGGTTGTGTCGGGGCGGTAGTCGGCGACGGCGGCGGTCATGACGACGGCGTCGAACGCACCGGTGGCGAGCCGGCGCTGCAGCTTCGCGAGGAGATCGGCGCAGGAGGAGAACGTCTCGCAGTCGAGCACCTGGTGCGGCTTGGCCGCGCCGGTGCCGCGGAGCAGCGCGACATCGTGACCGAGCCCGAGGAGCGCGTCGGCCAGGGCTGCGCCCGTGGCGCCGGAGCTGACGTTGGAGACGAAGCGGACTTCGTCGATCGGTTCACGCGTGGCGCCGGCGGTGACGAGGATTTTCATGGGGCGAGCGACGGAAAGGAAGACGGAGGGCGGCCGAGGGCCGGCAGAGGGCGGAGGACGGAGGCGACAGAAGGAAACGATGCGGGCGGCTGAGGACTCCCTAGTTGGACCGTGTTGCCTCCCCAACGTGGTCTCGGAGATGAAACGGTCTGAACGGAACGGACGGACGGCGATTCTTCAAATCGAGGTTTGGTGCGGGCGGAGTCGGCGACTCCGCTTGTGGGGCAATCAGGTCCACCCGCAAACGTTGGGCTTCGGCGTGTGGTGACTTCGGGCAGGCGGTTGGAAGCGGATGCGGCCGCGCGGCGGCTCAGCCCAGCGCCTTGAGCACGTCGGCGGCGATGGACTCGGGGTCGGGCAGGCGGCCGGGGCCACCTTCGCCGCAGGCGTGCATGCCCTCGGCGGGCTCGATGAAGCGCACGCCCCAGCCGCGGAGCGTCGCGGCGCCGGCCTGGGTGGCGGGATGCAGCCACATGCGGTGGTTCATCGCGGGGACGACGAGCCAGGGCTTCTTGTCGAGTTCCCAGGCCAGGAAGAGCGTACCGAGGAGATCGTCGGCGATGCCGGCGGCGAGGCGGTTGATGGCGTTGGCCGTGGCCGGGCAGACGATCGCGAGGTCGGCGTTGCGCGCGAAGTCGATGTGGTCGAGCGCGGCGCCGTCGGTCCACATGTCGTCGTAGACGCGGCGGCCGGTGAGGCCCTCGAGGGTGGACTTGCCGATGAAGTGCAGCGCCGCGGGCGTGACGACGGTCTGGACGGTCACACCCGCCTGCGCGAGGCGCGAGATCGTGGTGGTGGCCTTGGCGCAGGCGATGGAGCCGGTGAGGAAGAAGAGGATGTTTTTCGAGGCCATGGCGGGGGTGGTATGGAGTAGCGACAGAGGGTGACGAAGGAAGCGGAGGTGTGGTTCAGGGGCGAACCGTGGACCTAAGGTGAGAGTCTGGCGAACGGCGCGAAGACCATGGATGCTGCAGTGGGACGGGGAGTCGAAGACGATCAGCTCAAGCGACCGAGGCGGCGTTTGAAGTGGACCAAGGTGACGATTTCCACGGACGTTCCAGCGATTCGATAGACGATACGGTAGGGTGGTTCGTTGCCCTCGCGGAGGACAAGCTCCGGATACTCGGGGACCCGATGCCCGCGTTTGGGCGCGGTCGCGACAGCCTCCGCTCTTTCCACAATCCTCCGGACCATCTGAGCAGCGTAGCACTCCGAGTCGCGGGCGATGAACGCGTGGATCGCCCGTAGATCCTTTCTGGCCTCCGTTGACCAGACGAGGTTCACGCGCTCAACCCGAACTCACGACGGATCGACTCGTGCGAGCGAACTCGACCGGCCTTCAGATCGGCGATACCAGCCTCGATTTTCTGGCGAACATAGATCCGGTACATCAGATCGTCCCAAGACGAACCGGCCGGGAGTTCGCGCACGAGCTGGAGCGCGCGGGCCTTCACGCCCTTGGTCTTGGTTTTCAGCGCAGGCATGGCGGGCAGGGTATTTCCAGGATCAGAATTGTCAGCGGAAACTTTCCTTCTCGCCGGGGAAGGTGCCGGTGCGGACGGCTTCGGCATAGGCGGCGACGCCGCCCTTCATCACGGCGGCGGTGTCGGCGAAGCGGCGGACGAACTTCGGTTTGAAGTCGGGGGTCATGCCAAGGAGATCCTGGAGGACCAGCACCTGGCCGCTGCAATCGGGGCCGGCGCCGATGCCGATGGTGGGGATGGCCAACGCCTCGGTGACGCTCTTGGCCAGCGGGGCGGGCACGCACTCGAGGACCATCGAGAAACAGCCGGCGGCCTGCAGCGCGGCGGCATCGGTGCGGAGCTGGGCGGCCTCGGCGGGTTCCTTGGCCTGGACCTTGTAGCCTCCGAGCGCATGCACGGACTGGGGCGTGAGGCCGCGGTGGCCCATGACCGGGATGCCGGCCTCGCCGAGATGGTGCAGGACGTCGGCATGGCCGCGCACGCCTCGGCCTTCACGGCGTGGGCGCCGGCGCGCAGGAGGGCGGCGGCGCAGTCGAGCGCGTAGGCGTGGCCCTTGCGCACGGAGAGGAACGGCATGTCGGCGACGATGAGCTTCTCCGGCGCCTGGCGGGCGACGAGGCGGGTGTGCGTCGCCATGATCTCGGTGGTGGCGCCGAGCGTGTCGCGCTCGCCGTAGAGGGTCATCATCACGCTGTCGCCGACCAGCAGGCAGTCGACGGGCGACTCGGCCAGCAGGCGCGCCGACCAGGCGTCGTAGGGGGTGACCACGACGATTTTGCGTCCCTCGGCTTTGGCAGCGGCGAACTCGCGGATCGTTTTCATGGGAGTTGAGCGGGGAAGAGAACCGCATCTGGCGGGCCGGGGCAAGGCTGGGCGACCGATGGCGCGGGGGCGAGCTGGCGGGCCGGCGGGGACGGATCCGAGCGGACTTCGGATCTCGACCGCTGCGATCGGGCCCCGGACTCCGCCCGCCCGGGGCGGGGGGAGTGGCGGCGGCGGGCTCCCGCGGAGTTGAAGTTTGCCCACGGTTGCGGGGCTTGCACGCTGGCGTGCGCCCATGAAGAAGGCCACCGCGGTCAAGAACTACTACGTGCTCCCGTGCCTGCTGCTGCTGCTCAATCTCGTGAACAACGTGGTGAGCTACAAGGCGGGCGTGATCGACGACCCGTTCCTGCGGACGGTGGTCGTGATCGCGCTGGTGCTTTTCGGCGGCACCGTGGTGGCGTTCCTGCTTTCCCCGGCGTTGGAGAAGCTGGTGCAGACGTTGCACCGCACGAGCAGGAGCGGCGCCGGCGGCGTGGGCGAAGCGGTCTTCCTGATCGGGCTCGGCGCGCTGGTCTTCTGGCTGTACTACCAGATGACGGCGCACGGCATCGAATCGCTGCTGCCCGCGGAATGGCGCAACTCGCCACTGGGGTGAGCGGCCACCGCAACCCATGCTCTGCGTCCCGCCGTTGAGCGGCCGCGGAATCCTGAAGAACCATCATGAACAGACCCTCGACAATCGCAGCGCTCATCGCGCTCTCGGCCGCGACCTTCGGGAAGCTGGCGGTGGCCGGCTCCGCGGCCATGCAATATGCACTGCTCGCGAGTGCGCCCTATTCGATGGAGGCGGCGCAGGCCAACGACCGACGGCAGCAGGTGGTGGCGCTGCTCAGTGTGCTGGCCGTGCTGGCGGCGCTGGTGGCCTTCTTCGTTTGGCTGTTCCGCTCGAAGAAACGCATTGTCGCGCTGGGGATGGAAGGCGGGGAGTACTCGCCCGGACTGACCGTCGGCAGCTTCTTCATTCCCTTTCTGAATCTGTACCTGCCCATCGCGGCGGTGCGCGAGCTATGGCAGTCCAGCGGCGCCCCGCGCAGCTGGAAGGAGCAGCCGTCCTCCGCGCTGGTCGGCTGCTGGTGGATCGCCTGGGTGGTGAACGCGATCATGGGGGCTGTCGTCGGGATAGTGACGAAGAACAGCGCCGGCCTGGAGGAGTTGAAGACCGCGACGCTCTGGATGCTCGTCGGCGCGTTTCTGGGCATCGCCAGCCAGGTTTCCACGCTCGTATTGGTTCTTCTGATCTCCCGGCGGGTGCGCCGCTGCGAACAGGCGGAGGAGACACGGGCGGGGGGCGCGGTGCCGCCGCCGCTGCCGGTTGTGGTCTGAGCCTCGGCTGCCCGTCGACCGTCTCTCCCCGGTGGGCGCACAAGGCCCGGCCGGTGGCGCTCCCGGCGGCCGTTTGGCCGACCCGTGGGCGTGGCGGGATTCGGACTGGGCCGGTGAGGGGGGCCGTTCCGCGGGCGCCCTGCCGGGTCCGCCCACGAAAAAGGCCGGCGCGGAGGCGCCGGCCTTGGGGAAGACGAGGTGGAGTGCGGTGCGTCAGAC
>JAEXPG010000089.1 GCA_023447015.1 Verrucomicrobiota bacterium | reverse complement strand
TAGCCCTTCGTGGTGGTGACGGTGGTGCCGCCGGTGCGCAGCTGGGTGAGGGGCTGGACGAGGGAGGAGTTCGGGACGTAGCCGTAGGTGTGCGTGGTGGCGACGCTGTCGACCGTGCCGGTGACGGCCTCGAGGCGGCCGGTGTTCGCATTGTAGGTATAGGCGACCACGGGAGTGCCGGCGATGGGTGCCGGCACGGCGCCGCTACTGGCGGTAAGGCCGGAGGGGCGCAGGAGGGTGTCGCGCGTGCGGGTGACGGCGAGCGACGGGAGCAGCGGGGAGGTGGCGGCGTAGGTCTCGTCGTCGACGAAGGGGGTCAGCCCCTCGTAGGTGGTAGTGAGGAGGCCGGCGGCATCGGTGGTGGTCGAACGGCGGCCGAGGCGGTCGTAGGTGAAGGACGCGTCGGGCGTGGTATCGGAGTAGTCGATGGTGGCGAGGTCGCCGGCGTTGTTGAAGCCGTAGGTGGTGACGAGGGCCTTGGTGGCGACGGTACGGGCCCAGGTGCGGGTCTTGAGGCGGCCGGAGGAGTAGTAGGTGTAGGTGGGGCCGTTGTTGTCGGCGTACTTCTTGCCGGTGAGCCAGCCGCGGGCGGGGTCGTAAACCCAGGTGGTGACAGCGGCGCCGGTGGCGTTGGTGAAGTTCTGCCAAGTCTTCAGGGTCTGGAGGCGGCCTTGGGAATCGTAGGTGTACTCCTGCGGGTAGGTGCGGGAACCGTAGGTCTTCTTGAGCTGACCGCCGGGGAAGTATTCGCGAACAGTCTCGGTCTGGTCGGGCTGGAGGGTTTTCCAGAGGCGACCGGCGTCGTCGTAGGTGTAGGTGGTAACCTGGGCGTCGTAACCGGCGCCGGTGCGCGTGGTGTCGGGATCGGGGGTGGTGACGGTCCTGACCTGGTCGTCGTCGAAGTAGGTGTACGTGGTGGTGCCGTTGCGGGCATCGGTGGCGGTCTGGAGCCGCCCGTAGTCGTCGTAGCCGTAGGAGGTCGAGGTCAGGACGGTGGCGTCGGCGGCCTTGAGGGTCGCGGTCTGGAGGCGGTCGGACGCGAAGGTGCGGGTCGAGACGGTGTTGTCGGGCGCGGTCGTGGTCTCGGTGCGGGTGCCATCGGGCGTGGTCGGGAAGGCGACCACGGTGGACGTGGTGAGGCCGTAGGCGGTCTGCCAGGTGTTGAGGCCATCGACCGAGCGGTCGGTGGTGGCCACGGTGGCGGGGGTGTTGGCGTTAGTCGTCGCCCACGTTTCCACGACGGTGCGCTCGCAGGTCTTCCCGTGGGCAGCGAGGTGGCTGATGGTGGTGCGGGTGATGCGATCAGCACCGGTGTAGTCGATGACGCCGTCGCGGTTGAGATCGACAGCGGTGACGCTGCGACGGCCGAGGGTGTCGTAATCGAAGAGACTCTGCACGCCATCGGGGTCGACGGAGCGAACGAGCTGGCCTTTGGCGTTGTAGAAGGACTGGGCGGTGGCGCCGTCGGCGTAGACGGTCTTGGACGGGCGGCCGGCGAAGTCGGTGTAGGTCTTGGTCCACTCGGTGGCGGCGGGGCCGGAGCCGGTGTCGGCACCGAGGCGGATCTCCTTGGTGAAGGCACCATCGGCATCGACGCCGTATTCGTATTTCACCGGCGCAGCAGCAGTGCCGCCGATGGAGAGGAGCGAACCGTCGAGGGCGGAGGTCTCGATGCGGGTGCCACCGCCGGGAAGTGTGGTCGTGCGCACGGTGTGGCCGGAGGAATCGGTGGTCTCGGCGACGGTGGTGGCGCGATCGAGGGCGTCGGTCGAGGACAGCGCGAGCCCGTCGCTACGGTAGTTGACGGTGCGCTGGGTTTTCGTGGAGGTACCGTCGGATCGTTTGGTCACCGTGGCGCGACCGAAGGGGTCGAGCGTGTAGCTGGTGGTGACACCCGCCCGGGTGGAAGAGCGGAGCTGCTGGAGGCTGTCACGTTGGTAGGTGGTCGTGATCCCCTGCCGATCGGTTTCGGACTCGAGACCGCAGCAGCTGAACGTCTGCGAGGAGGTGGAGTTGTCGAGGTAGACAAACGTGGTGGGGCGACCGAACGAGTCCCACGTCGTGGCCAGCTTCTGGTCGATCAGCAGATTGCCCGGATAGGTGTAGGTCGACTCCGAGATCAGGCCGCCGGTGGCGTTCTTGACGGTGACCGTCTTGAAGCCGGAGGTGAACTCCTTCGAAGTCGGATTGAATGCTCCACGACAGGTGGTCTCGGTGTTTGTCTTCGCAGTGTTGTCGACCGTGAAGACAGTGGTGCGGACCTGGCCGTCCGGCATGAGGACTCTGGAAACCCGATTGTCGAAGGTGTAGATATTTCCCGTCCCGAGATAGCAGGTTTCCGTCCGGAGGGATGCCGTTGCTCCGTAGATGGCGGCAGGGGTGGAAAGCGTGAGGTCGGACGCGACTGCACGGGTGTGCTGGTAGACCAGGGTCGAACGATCCCACATATAGCCTTCCCACCAAATATCGGCTGCTCGGGCGACCACCTGCCCCAGCAGGGTCTCGGTCTCAACGGTGACATGATCGGGCTTTCCGTCCGAGTTGAGATCAACGCGCGAAAACTCGTAGCTGACGACACGACAGTCGGCGTCTGCCGCGGTGCGGGGAGCATCGCCATACTGCTGACGTTGTTGGGACAGCCGCCCGTCGGAACCATAGCGGTATTGCACCCATTTCTCGCCATCACCCTCGTAGGTCTCCGCAAGCCGGCCGGCGAAGGCGCCGGTGGCGGCGTCGGTCGTGGTGTAGTAGACCGAGGTGGTTGTTCGATCGGCTCCCACCGACGCACCGCTGGAGTCGAGTTGGGCATCCGACTCAAGGACGAGTTCCTCCCCCCAAGGGAAGGAGGCATAGGTTTGTGTGGTGCGGCGCAGGACAACGTCCGCCGCATCGAGAATGCACCTCGTGACGGTACGTCGGCCCTGCGAGTCGGTGCCATGTGTGGCTTGTTCCTGACGCAGGAGCCCGAAGACCGGATCCTTGAACTGGAGCGTCCATGTCTTGCCGGCGGCGGTCTGCTGCCAAACGAAATCCCGGCGGCGCGTTCCGAGGTCGCCGGACTCATTGATCACAAGTCGATCGAAAGCGCCATTGATCGACTGGGCTTCAATTGCGACTGTCTGGTAGGCGGTCTTGCCTGACTGGTTGTAGAGGCCGTCAGAGCCGTAGGGGCCGACCTGCTCCGGACTCTTGTAGAAACGGATCTCCCAAGTGGCTGCGCCAGTGGCGACGATATCGGCCAAGACCGAGGCCGCCTTGACTTGGCGAAGGGAGTTGTTGGCACGTGCAGACCAGACGCCCGAAGCAGCAGCGGCCAGTTTGAGACCGGCAGGAGTGCTCAATCCCGCGCCTGGCTCTTTCTCATGAACAAAGATCGAGCCAGCCGGGCGGCCATCAGCTCCTTTGCCGAGCGAATAGGACAGCTCGGCACTTCCGATCCGATAGCTGCCGGTCGCGGCCACGCAGGTCCCGTTGCCTCCGCTACAAGCGATGCAGCATTCAATGCCGTCGCTGGATGTGTCGTAATCTGGAGTCTTGATCGCGACAGCGCCTGTCCATGGGCAATCGCCACACCTGTTTCCCATGTACCACTCATACTTGGCCCACCCGCCTGGGTAGTGCACTCCGCGCCAATCGAACCCCGGGGAGAGCGCCGGACTGGAGTCATCCCAAATAACGTTGGTGTTCTCCGGGATGGGTGGAGATTGCCAAACCCCATTGGTATCGAATGTCTTCCAATAGTGAAATAGTTGATCGACCGGAACTGGGGCGTGTGCCTGGCTATTGCCCGAGAGAAGGATGTATATTTGGGTCTGTCCCGGTCCGTTGCCCGTGTCTGCGGTGAGATAGCCTCGTTCCATCTCAGCCACGGCGCTTGCGCCCCAGTACTGGAGGTAATTCATTAGGTAAGCCCAATTGATTCCCGATCGATTCGAATATCCCAGATAGGCCGATGGCCATGTCCCGGTTTGCGTACTTGCGTAGTACTTGCCGGCAGCGGCCACGCGTGCGGAGTCGCTCAGGCCGCGCCCGGGGAATGGGGGCGGGGGGGAAATCCCATCGCCGTAATAGTCCTCCGGCGTATGGTCTCCGCCGTTCCCGCTGCGGAATTCGTTTCTCGTAATAGCCATGGGATACTGGACCTGTTTGGCGGCGGCCAAGAAGGTACAAATCTGGTCGAACTGCTGCCGGTAGTTGCTTGTGTTCAGGGTGGTGCCGTCGGGGTATCCGTATGCCTTCGAGATCGGAGTGAAGTCACTCACTCCCTCGAACGGTGGGATCACGTACTTCACATTGCCCACCTTCTCCTTCATCGCCTTGATCAAGAGCCGCACAAGTTTCTGCGCGGAGTCGGGATTCTCGGCAGAGACGCCGTAGAAACCTTCGGGAGGGAACGCGGGGGCGGGGGTGCCTTGGTCGCATGCCGGCCATTCGACCAAACCCAGTCGGTGGAAGACACAGCGAGCCTGAATATCACACATCACCTTCTCAATCGGGATTCGGTCCTGTGGGGCTGCCTGCAGGGCCGTGGCAGCAAGAGACACGGAAACGACAAGGAGCTGGAGTACGCGGGCAAAAAAGGTGGAGCGCATATTCAGGGGAATTGGATCAGCGTGCAGCAAAGATGCAGAGGGCGACGGTGGAGGCAGCGGTGACGGGGGCGCGGTTGGGATTCTGGCCGGTGGCGTACTCTTGGGCGTTGGTGAAGGCATCCCCATCGGGATTGGCGGAGCCATCGGCAGCGATCGGGTTCAGCCCATTGGCGACCTCCCACCCGTCGGGCATGCTGTCGCCATCACTATCAGCATTCGCGGGGTTGGTCCCGCGCGCGATCTCATCGGCATTGGTGAGGCCGTCGCCATCGTCGTCGGAGGTCGGCAGACCCCGGCTCAGGCTGTAGAAGGACAGGCTGGAGCCGTTGGCGCTGAACGTGATCGTGCTGTTGATGCCGAACGTCCCCGGCTGCCGATAGTAGACACGCAAGGTGCCGAGGGCATCGGTGCGCGAGGAAAGGCTGGTCGCAATAGTGCCGCTCCCGTCGTTCTTGAGCGAAACCTTTCCGCCGCCGGCGGCGACATTGACCGTCACCGGTGCGTTGGCAAGCAACGCGGTGCCCGCGGTGTTGCCGACCGCCAATTCCATCGGCTGCGCGTTGAAGGAGTTGATCGTGCCTGACTGGTTGTTGCCACTGACGATCGCCAGAGTCGGATTCGTCCCGTTGTAGTAGTCCAACGGCATCGGATCGACCGGATCGGTGAGCAGATCCAGATCCTGGTTTGCGAACAAGGGGGGCGAACCGGCGCAATACTCCTGGATGTTGGTCAGGCCGTCCTTGTCGGCATCCGCAATGCCGGTGGCAGCAAGGCTGCCGAACATCGTCTGCTCGTAGGTATCATCCAAGCCGTCGCCATCCGCGTCGGTCGGGGAAACCTTCAGCGTGATCGCGGCAGCGGAGCGCGGGAACGGCAGCGCGGCCAACTGCCCGGAGGAGTTGCTGCCACACCCGCGCAACGTGCCGTCGGTCAAGATCGCGATACTGCAGGCGCTGCCACCATGCATCAGGCGAGCGGCAACAACCGAGGCGATCGCGGTGGGCGTGCGACGTTCCGTCACCGTGCCGTCGCCGAGCTGGCCGGAGGAGTTCAGGCCCCAGGCCCATGCGGTGCCATCGGTCTTGACGGCCAGCGAATGGGAGGCGCCGGCGGCAATCGAGGCGACGCCGGACAGAGAGGAAACAACGACGGGGGTGGTGCGCTGGGTGGTCGTGCCGTCACCGAGACGGCCGTTGGTGTTCAAGCCCCACGCGCGCACCGTGCCGTCGGCCAGCAAGGCCACCGCATGGGACGAACCAGCGGTGATCGCCGAAGCGGTGGTCAGGCCGGAGACCTGCACCGGCACCAGGCTCTGCGTGGTCGTGCCGTTGCCCAGCTGCCCGTTGGTGTTCAAGCCCCAGGCCCACACGGTGCCGTCGGATTTGCGCGCGAGGGCGAAGGAGGCTCCGGCCGCAATATGGGTCACCGAGCTCAGGCCGATGACCTGCACCGGCGCCGAACTCGAGGTGGTGGAGTTGTTGCCGAGCTGACCGTTGGTATTCAAACCCCAGCTCCAAACCGTACCATCCGACTTGAGCGCGAGCGAGAACGAGGTGCCGGCGGCGACCGCGGCCACAGAGGCGAGGGATGTGATTTGCGCCGGTGCCGTGCGCTGGGTGTTCGTCCCATCGCCAAGCTGACCGCTGGTGTTCTGGCCCCAGGCCCGGACGGTGCCGTCGCTCAGTACCGCCAGCGAATGCGTCGAGCCGACCGCCACCTTCGTCACATTCGCAAGGGCCGTGATTTGCACCGGACTTGAGCTCGAGGTCGTCGTGCCGTTGCCCAGCTGGCCGTTCGAATTCAATCCCCACGCCCACAAAGTGCCCCCGGTCCTTACGGCAAGAGTATGCGATCCGCCGGCAGCGACGGTCGCTAGGTCGGTCCACGTGGTGGCTTGAATCGGCAGCAGATAGGTGGTCGTCGAGGTGCCGTCGCCAAGCTGACCGCTACCGTTCGCACCGAAACAGCGGACCGAGCCGTCGTTGCGCAACACGAGGGTGTGCGCGGAGCCGCCGGCGATCCCAACCGCCCCGCTGATCGAACTGATGGTCACAGGCGTCCGGCGCTCCGTCGTCGTACCGTCGCCCAGCTGACCCGAGGAATTCAGGCCCCACGCCCAGACGCTGCCACTCGCCTTCAAGGCAAGCGAATGGCTCGCACCAGCGGCGATGGAGGAAACACCGGTAATCGTGGAAACCGTCACGGGCGTGGTCCGCTGGGTGGAGGTGCCATCACCGAGGCGACCGTTGCCGTTCTGGCCCCAAGCGCGCACCGTGCCGTCGGCCAGCAAGGCCAGCGCATGGGCGGAGCCGGCGGCGACCGAGGTCGCAGTCGTAAGGCCGGTCACCTGCACCGGGACCAGACTCTGTGTCGTCGTGCCGTTGCCCAGCTGGCCGTTGCTGTTCAGACCCCATGCCCACACCGTCCCGTCAGAACGACGCGCGACACCAAACGACGCACCGGCTGAGATCGCCGTAATCGAGGTCAAACCCGAGACCTGTACCGGCACCAAGCTCTGGGTGGTCGTGCCGTTGCCCAGCTGGCCATTGGTGTTCAGGCCCCACGCCCAGACCGTTCCATCGGCTTTCAGCGCCAACGAAAATGAAGTGCCCGCCACCACTGTGCTGACGTTGGCCAAAGCCGTGATCACCACCGGCGCCGTGCGCTGTGACTGCGTGCCATCACCCAACTGACCGTTGGTGTTCAATCCCCACGCCTTCACAGTCCCATCGTTGAGGACCGCCAGCGAATGGGTAGCGCCCGCCGATACCCCGGCAACATTCGCAAGCGCCGGAATCTGCACCGGACCAGTCCGTGAAGTCGTTGAGGCATCACCTAGCTGCCCGTTCGCGTTCAGGCCCCACGCCCACACTGTCCCATCGGCCTTCAGCGCCAAGGTGTGCGACGAACCCGACGAAACTTGGCCATTGGCCGGCGTTGCAGCCTCGGCCGCCGGAACCAGCACCAACGCCGCCACCGCAAGAAACGAAGCGACTATGCAGTGGGCACCCATCCGGGTGACCGGCGCAAGAAACCGTTGCACGCGATTTGTGTACATGGATAGAGGCGGTCGCCGATCAACGGGCCGCAAAAAAAGAGTTCAGGTTTGCACCCGGCAGACCAGTCCCAGCCCAACCCACCGGTGTCGTACGTCGGCTTGGATTCTTACGCAGTAGCGGAAGGGCGGACGCGCAACGGTGCAGTTTTTCGCCGAGAGCGGCGGCAGCTGTCACGCACATTCCGGAACTGATTCAATATTTAGGGCGAAACCCTGCGCGAGGAAGCGGAAGTAGATCGACCGAAACCAAACTCCACGGACGACAGAAGGTGACGAAGGAAACAAAGGACAACCGGGGACGCGGGAGCAACAGGCAGGAGCGAACCACCGATGGCGGCCACGCCGGCAGGCCGACCTGCGCGACAAGATACGCTGCGTCGACGCAATGGCAGTATCGGGAGGGACGGGCTGAAGCACGGCCCCACGACGGGGAGGCGATTGCCGGAGCAGTGCATCCCCTGCCTCGGAAGTGTTGATGCAGGCGAGAGTCGAACGTCGGGGCACGAGAGGCCAACTGCCGGAGGATTGTTCAGTGAGGGAACGGCCGCGGTGGTCGCCCTTGGAGAGTCAGGCACTCGACGCTCGGCTCTCGCCCCTCGACTGAACCTGAACGAAGTCGTTGGACACAGAGGGCGCAGAGAGCGGGCATGAGCACACGGAGCGATCGAAGAAATGCCGGAGACCAGAGCTACTCACCATTGGGGGAAGTGGGCCGGGCCAGAATCCGCTCATCCACGGAACTCTCTGTGCTCTCTCCATCTCTCCTCGGCCTCGGTGACCTGGCCCGACTGCCGTCTCCAGGCGGAATGATCACGCCTCGGGCCCACCGGACCGAGGCGGTCGCGTTGCGGCGGCACGCGGCAGAAAAAAGCCACCGGCTTTCGCCGGTGGCCGGAAGGAGAGCGCTGGGGCGCCGGTCAGGGCACCATCGGACGGATCGAACCGTCGGCCTCGTAGACGAGCTCCTGCACCTTCACGCAGCGCCGGTGGCTGACGCCGCCGGAAAGCGTGGAATCGTGGTAGTACAGGTACCACTTGCCCTGGAACTCGACGATCGAGTGATGCGTCGTCCAGCCGAGCACCGGCGGCAGGAACGAACCGCGGTAGGTGTACGGGCCCATCGGGCTCTTCGCCGTGGCGTAGCAGAGCAGGTGCGTGTCGCCGGTCGAATAGGAGAGATAGTAGGTGCCGTTGTATTTGTGCAGCCACGGCCCCTCGAAGTAGCGGGCGGTGTTGTTGCCCTCCTTCAGCGGCGTGCCGGTGTTGTCCACGATCACCGCATCGACCGGCGTGGTGGCGAACTGCAGCATGTCGGGCGTGAGCTTGGCGATCTTCGGGCAGAGCGCGGGCGCATCGGCGGGCGGCATCTTGGCGTCGGCGATGAACCGGCCGGTCGGCCAGCACTGGAGCTGGCCGCCCCACACGCCGCCGAAGACCATGTAGAACTGGCCGTCGTCGTCGCGGAACACGCAGGGGTCGATGCTGAAGCTGCCCTTGATCGGCTCCGCCTCCGGTACGAACGGGCCCTCGGGGCGCGTGCCCACGGCGACGCCGATCCGGAAGATGCCCTCTTTGTCACGAGCGGGGAAATACAGATAGTACTTGCCGTCCTTGAACGCGGCGTCCGGCGCCCACATCTGGCGCGAAGCCCACGGCACCTGCTTGACGTGCAGCGCCTCACCGTGGTCCGTCGTCGGACCGTTCGGGTTGTCCTGCGAGAGGATGTGATAGTCCGTCATCTGGTACTGGTCGCCGTTGTCGTTCTCCTCCACCTCGAGATCGAGGTCGTGCGAGGGGTAGATGTACATGCGGCCTTCGAAGACGTGGGCCGAAGGATCGGCGGTGTAGATGTGGGAAACGAGAGGCTTACGGGTGCTCATGGCAGGAGGGGTTATGGGGACCGCGG
>JAEXPG010000147.1 GCA_023447015.1 Verrucomicrobiota bacterium | reverse complement strand
CCCGCGCACCGCACCCGGAGGACAACGCGCAGCCGTCGCCCCTCACCGACCGCCATCGCGGCGAAACGCCGCGGCAACGCTGAGCCCGGTCCCTGCGCTTGCGCTCCACTTGGGCGAACGCAAGCGCTTGGGCTGCCCGCGTTGTCCGTGATTCAGAACCGGCCGACCACGCTGCACCCGAAATAGAACGGGCTCTCGCCGTTCAGTTTCACGTCGCGGTCGACGTACTCGAAGCGTTGGTCGACCACCTGACCGAGCTCCGCCCGCACGCTGAGCACGCGGCTGAATGCGTACTCGGCCACGAACCCCGCGCGGATCTCGCGGTACTCGAGCCAGGTACTCGCCAGCGATGGTCCCACGCGCTCCGCGAGCGTGCGCGGATCGTCGGCGAGGCGATAATCACCACCGTTGATCGTCACGACTGCCCGCAGCATGAGTTGCTCCGTCGCGCGCCAACTCACCCCCGATTCCGGCCACGCGACCTTGAGTTCCCACTCTGGGGCGAACTGCCACACGACTCCCGCGATCGGCAACACCGCGATGTCCGAGCGCGGGCCGTAGCGAAGACCGAAGCTCCAGGTGAGCTCAGGACTCGTCTTGTAGCTGGCGAGCGCCAACACCGGCAGATCGAACCGGGCCGAGGACAGACTGCCATCCGCACCGGCGATGCGGGGCGTCATCGTAGCGAGCAACCGCCACGCGTCATCGAAGGAATGCGACACGCCCAGCGGAGCGGCGAGTGATTTCAGGGTTTCGGGCAGCCACGACGTGCCCGCGAGGTCCAACTCGTGCCGCGTCCACTCAAGTCCGTACAGCAACTGGGTGCGTTCGCCGAGCGGCGCCCGGGAGCGCAGGCCGAGACTGTAGGAGTCGACACCGACCTCGGCCGCCGGACCGGCGTTATCGAGAGCGGAGTCGGCGGAATGACTGTAGCGCGCGGACAACTCGAAGCCGCCACCGCGATCAGCCGGCTGGGCAAAGGCAACGGTGCTGCCGATTCCGAGAGATAGGAAGAGGAGCGCGACAGCGAAACGGACGGAAGTGCTCATGGGTTGAGTTTCCAGAGAGTGAAGGTGAGGAACGACGCGAACGAGACCCAGGCGAGGTACGGCGCGAGCAACCAGGCGGCGGCGCGGCTCGTGCGCGCGAAGGCGGCGATCGTCGCGACGATGGCCACCCAGAGCACGAGGATCTCCGCCAGGGCGAGATCGATCCGGTGGAGGCCGAAGAAGAGCGGCGTCCACAAGGCGTTGAGCGCGAGCTGGGCAACGAACCAGCCGAGCGGCCGCCGTTGCGCGCTCCAACCGCCGCGCCGCCACACCAGCCACGCCGCGCAAGCCATCAGGATGTAGAGCGTCGTCCAGACCGGCCCGAAGACCCAGCCCGGCGGGTTCCAGGTCGGCTTCACCAATTCGGCGTACCAGGCGTCGGGCCGTGCCCAGGCTGACAGGGCCGGAGCGGCGAAACAGGCGAGCAGCCAGAGCGCTAGACCGGGCCAAGCCGGACGCGGAACAGCGGAGGAATCGGAAGGTTTCATGCGCGAGCAGACAATGGCTACAGGTAAGGTTGCGAGACAACCGCCGCCACGCCGGAGTGGCGGCGGTAGAAGCACGGCTCATGCGTGAGCGCGACACAGTCAAACGGAGCAATTCCGGTGGTAGGGCGGGCTTTACGCCCGCCAGTTCGGGTCCGCACCGATGGCGGGCGGAGAGCCCGCTTCACATCGAAGCAGACCATCACTCACGCCGCCTCGGCCGGCAGCGCCCAACCGCGGCGGCGCGCCCACACGCCGATGGCAGCCGCCTGGCGTTGCAGGACGAACTGCGCGACGAGGGCGTCGTCGAGCAGCCCGATCTGTGGCACGGTGTCCGGGATGCGGTCGGCGTTACGCATGAAGTAGAGCAACGCGAATGCGATCTCGCGCAGGGCCTGCGGCGTGATCGGAGCGCCGGCGGCGGCCTCGTCGAAGACGGCGGCGAGCAGCTCGAGCCGGCGGCGCAGCCGTTCGGAGTCGCCGAGGGCGGCGATGCGCAGCTGGAGCGGGAGCCGCTGCTCGCGCAGCATCGTGAGCGCCCCGGCGTCGACGAGCGCGGCGCCTCGTTCGATGAAGCGGCCGACACCGGCCAGACCGGCACGGCGGCTGGAGACCAGATGACGTTCAAGAGCGGCGGGAAGACGAGTGAGTTGGGTGGTCATGGTAGTGCGACGTGGTGATGGTGGAGCGTGCGGTGGCTCAAGCGCGGCCGGGAGCAGGGGACGCCGCCTTCCGCGGACGCAGGAGCGAGACGACGACGGAGGTGGTGAGGATCGCCACGATCACCCCGAGGGAGACGAGCGTGTCGATCTTGTAGGCGGTGTGCGCCAGGAGCATCTTCACGCCCACGAACGACAGCACCACGCCCAGGCCGGTCTTCAGGTAGTGGAACTTGTCCATCATCCCCGCGAGGGCGAAGTAGAGCGAGCGCAGGCCGAGGATCGCGAAGACGTTCGAGGTGTAGACGATGAACGGATCGCGGGTGACGGCGAAGATCGCCGGGATCGAGTCGACCGCGAAGATCACGTCGGTGAACTCGACCAGGAGCAGCACGACGAAGAGCGGGGTGGCGAAGAGCACGCCGTTCTCACGGATGAAGAAGCGGTCGCCGCGGAACTCGGGCGTGACCGGCATGAACCGCTTGAAGAGCCGCACGAGCGGGTTGCGCTCGGGATGGATCTCCTCGTCGCTCTTCAGCAGCATCTTGATGCCGGTGAAGACGAGGAACGCGCCGAACACGTAGATGATCCAGGCGAACTTCGCGATCAGGGCCGTGCCGAGCACGATCATCGCCAACCGCATGACCAGCGCCCCGAGGATGCCCCAGAACAGGACCTTGTGCTGGTACGGCGCCGGCACCGCGAAGTACGAGAAGAGGAGCGCGAAGACGAAGACGTTGTCCGCGCTCAACGAGTACTCGATCACGTAGCCGGTGAAGAACTCGAGCGCCTTCGCGCCGCCGCCGAAGTACCAGACACCGGCGTTGAAGGAGAGCGCGAGCGCGATCCAGGTGGCGGTCCAGCCCAGCGCCTCCTTGAAGCCCACCGTGTGGGACTTGCGGTGGAAAACGCCGAGGTCGAGCGCCCGCATCGCCAGCACGAAGAGGTTGAAGCCGGTCCAGAGCCAGAAGGTCGTGGTCATGGGTCGAGGTGGTTGCCGCGGCGGGCCGGATCAGTTGCGGAAGCCGGCGGAACGGCCGTGGGCGGTCAGGCGGGGGGCGAGCAGGTTCCGGCGCAAGCGGCGCGCGGCGCGGTGGATCGCGCCGGCCTTGAGCTGCGCGAGCACCTTCGCGAAGGCGTTCTGCGGGGTGTGGTCGACCGCCTCGACCCGCAGGTCCGGCCCCGGGATCAGCAGGTGGGCGGAGGCGCGGTAGGCCGGGCTCGCCGACGGCACGTACTCGAGGCGGACGCGCGCCTCCTCGATCCGGACCAGCGGCAGCAGGCCCGCGAGGCATTCCTCGATCCAGCGGTCGAGACGGTCGGAGGCGCGGAGGTTGGCGTGTAGAACGATGAGCTTCATGGGAACGATGGAGGTTGGGATGAAGTGGCCGGTTGGTTGACGGCGCCACGATACCGCAGGCCGCTGACTTCGACTAATACCCGTTTTCTTGCTTTCGCTTAGGATTACCCTAACCGATCAAACCACCATGGAATGGCTGAACTACCACCACCTGCGCTATTTCTGGACCGTCGCCCGGGAGGGCGGACTCCAGCAGGCGGCCACCAAGCTCCACGTCTCGCCGCCGTCGATCTCCGCCCAGATCCGCGAACTCGAGGAGGCGCTCGACGTGAAGCTCTTCCGCCGCAGCGGCCGGCGCAACGTCCTCACCGACGCCGGCCAGATCGCGCTGCGCCACGCCGACGAGATCTTCGGCCTCGGCAACGACCTCGTGAGCTCGCTCAAGCAGCGTCCCACCGAGCGTGCGCTCAAGCTCCACATCGGCGTCGCGGACTCGCTGCCCAAGCTCGTCACCTACGAGATTCTCAAGCCCGCCCTCGAACTCTCCGCGGTGCACCTCGTCTGCCGCGAAGGCAAGATCGACGAGCTGCTCGCCCAGCTCGGCACGCACCGCCTCGACATCGTCCTGGCCGACGAACCGGCGTCGAGCAGCGTGAAGTTCCGCGCGTTCAACCACCGGCTCGGCGAGTCGGCGGTCACTTTCTGCGCCGCACCCTCGCTCGCCCAACGCCTGCGACGCGGTTTCCCGAAATCGCTCGACGACACCCCCGCGCTCCTGCCCATCGAGAACTCCCCGCTGCGGCGCGCCCTCGAATCGTGGTTCCGCGCCCGCAAGATCGCCCCGCGCGTCATCGCCGAATTCGAGGACCTCGCCCTGATGAAGGTGATGGCCGCGCAGGAGCACGGGGTCGTCCCGGTCCCGAGCGTGGTCGTGCAGGAGGCGATCGACCGCTATGGCCTGCGCGAGATCGGGGCCGCCGAGAACTGCCGCGAGGAGTTCTACGCCATCACCGCCGAACGCAAGATCACCCACCCTGTCGTCTCGCTCCTCACCGGCCACGCGCGCCGGCTGGTCTTCGGATAGGGCCCCCGCCGCGCAGTCGGCGGGTGGCGGTTGGAATTGCCGAAGCCTGTGGCGGATGAGCGCCGGACCGATAAGTTTGCGCACCCCACCACGCGACCACCCCAGAGAGGGCCCTAGAATGACCACCTTACCCCAATCGATCTCCCTCGGTTTCGCGGCCGAGCAGTTTCCGCCCGGTGTCCACATCTGCCAGGTGTTCTCCGACGACTCGGAACGGGAGGACGCGCTGGTGCGTTTCCTCCAGAGCGGGCTGGAGGCAGGGGAGCGCACCAGCTGCTTCACCGATCGCGAGACCCCCGACTCGCTCCGCGACAAGCTGGCCGAGCGGGGTCTCTCCTTCGAGCGGAGCACGGCCTCGGGATCACTCACCTTCGCGCCCACGGCCGAGATCTATTTCAAGGACGGCCGGTTCGACCCGGACCGGATGATCGAACTTCTGACCCGCTACCACGAGGACGGACGCGCCGCGGGATACCCGGCGATGCGCGTGATCGGGGAGATGACCCCCGCGGTCCAGCACGTCCCCGGCGGCTCACGCCTCCTCGAGTACGAGTCGCGCGTGAGCCTCCTGCTGCGGACCCATCCCGTCAGCTGCGTCTGCCAGTACGACGCCCGCAAGTTCGACGGCGCGATGATCATGGACGTCCTCAAAGTCCACCCGTTGATGGTGATCCGCGGCGCCGTGATGCGGAACCCCTTCTTTGTTCCGCCCGAGGAGTTTCTCAACCGATGACCGCCGGACAGGAGCAACCCGTCGCCTCCGGTCGCGAGCATGGCGCGCTGAGCGCGAAGGTGCTCGCGCAGCTGCTGTTGATGCAGAACATCCTCTGCAACCTGCCGGACGAACGCTCGATCATCGCCTTCGTCTGCCGCGGCCTGCACGATATTCCCGGCCTCGACGAGGCCTGCACCGAGATCCCTCCGGAAGCCGCCGCCGAGCAGTGGCTTCGGTTCCCAATTCCCACGGAACACACCGCCCACACCGAGCTCCGACTCCTTGTCTCCGCCCCGGACGAGTTCCGGCCCTACGAGCCGTTCCTGCGCAACTTCCTCTCGATGGTCGCCCTGATCCTCGATTCCCGCCATCAGCGCGACCTCATCGAACGCTACAACTCGGAGCTCGGGCAGCGCGTCGAACAGCGCACCCAGGAACTCAGGGCCGAGATCCAGGAACGCACCCAGGTGGAGCAGGCGTTGCAGCAGAGCCGCAACATGCTGGCGCACACCCTCGACTCGATCCCCCAGGCCGTGTTCTGGAAGGACCGCTCCGGTGTCTACCTCGGATGCAATGCCGTCTTCGCCAAGACGGCCGGCTTGGCCGATCCGGCCGACATCGTGGGGAAAACCGATTTCGATCTGCCCTGGCCGCGGGGCGAGGCGGAGGCCTACCGCGCGGACGACCAGACCGTCATCAGTGATCAGATACCCAAGCGCCACTTCGTCGAACCGCTCCAGCGCGCCGATGGCACCCGGATCTGGATCGACACCACGAAGGTCCCACTCTGCGACAGTTCCGGTCAGGTCTACGGCGTGCTCGGGGTCTTCGAGGACATCACCGACCGGCGCCGCGCCGAGGACGAGAAAGCCCGCATGCAGGAGCAGCTCACCCAAGCCCAGAAGATGGAGTCGGTGGGTCGGCTGGCCGGCGGCGTGGCCCACGATTTCAACAACATGCTGCAGGCGATCATCGGGTACGCGGGCCTCGCGCTCGACCAGACACAGGGCAACCCGGAGCTGGCCGAGCACCTCGCCGAAGTCATCCGGGCCGCCCGGCGTTCCTCGGATCTCACCCATCAGCTTCTCGCCTTCGCCCGCAAACAGACGATCCAACCCCGCGTCCTCGACCTCAATGAGACCGTCGCGAGCGCGTTGAAGATGCTCCAGCGCCTGATCGGCGAGAACATCGAGATCGTCTGGGAACCCGCGCCCGACCTCGGACCGGTCCTGATCGACCCCGTGCAGGTCGACCAGATCCTCGCAAATCTCACCGTCAACGCCCGCGATGCCATCGGCGGCGTGGGGCAGATCACGATCGCGACCGGCAACCGCACGGTCCCCGCACGGGCCGACGAAGCGCTCGCCCCCGGAGAGTATGCGGTCCTGACCGTGCGCGACACCGGCAGCGGGATGGACGCCGCCACCCGTTCCCACCTCTTCGAGCCCTTCTTCACCACCAAGGCCCTCGGGCACGGCACCGGCCTGGGGCTCGCCACGGTCTACGGCATCGTGAAACAGAACCGCGGCCACATCGCGGTCGAGAGCGAGCCCGGCCACGGCACCGTGTTCACGATCAGCCTGCCCAGACACAGCGCCGTCGCGGCCACCCAGAAGACCGACGCCGAAACGGACGTCCAAGGCGGCACGGAGACCATCCTCCTCGTCGAAGACGAGGAGATGATCCTCCGGCTCGCCACCCGGGTTCTCGAACGCCTCGGGTATCAGGTCATCGCCGCACGCCGGCCCAACCAGGCGCTGACGCTCGCCGCACAGACCGCACGGATCGATCTGCTCATCACCGATGTGGTCATGCCGGAACACAACGGTCGCGAGCTCCATGCGCTGATCGTCCCCCTCCACCCCGGCCTCCGCTGCCTGTTCATCTCCGGCTACACGGCCGATGTGATCGCCCCGCACAATGTCCTCGCGGACGGGGTCCACTTTCTCAGCAAGCCCTTCCCGCCCACCAGCCTGGCGCGCAAGGTGCGTCAGGTCCTCGACGAGAAAGCTCCGGTCGGTTGACCGCGCCCGACCCCGCCTCCGCCCCCAGGGTGTTCCGCCGCCCGGGTTTTTTCTGGTCAGGTCGGCGGCACGCCCCTAGGACCAGTGCCCTTTCCACAGTGAGCACGACCGCGATTGTCTTCGCCAACACAACACACAACGCCGCCTCCGCGGCGCGGTTGGCGTGCGCGGTGTGCCTTTGATCCGAAATGGACGTTGCTGAAATCACGGCGAAAGCCCGGGTGCTCCTCGAGGCCCTTCCCTACATCCAAGACTTCCGCGGCTCGACCTTCGTCGTGAAATACGGCGGGAGCTTCATGGACGACCCGAGCCCCGAGGTGCGCAACCGCGTCGCCTACGACATCGCGTTCCTCGCGGCCGTCGGCATCAACGTGGTCGTCGTCCACGGCGGCGGCAAGGCCATCACCAAGGCCATGGCCGAGTCCGGCCTGAAGGCCAACTTCGTCAACGGCATGCGCGTCACCGACGAGGCCACCATCAAGATCGTCAAGCGCACCCTCGACGAGATCGTCAACAAGGACGTCTGCAACGCCATCACCCTCGCCCGCGGCAAGCCCTCCGGCCTCCCCGGCGACAGCGTGCTGCTCTGCGAGAAGCTCACCGTCGACGACGACGGCAACACCGTCGACCTCGGCTTCGTCGGCGACGTCACCGAGGTGCGCGTGAAGGTCATCAAGAAGGAGCTCGCCGAGGGCCTCATCCCGATCATCTCCCCCGTCGCCGAGGACCAGGAGGGCCGGCCCTACAACATCAACGCCGATGTCGCCGCCGGCCGCGTCGCCGCCGCGCTCAACGCCCGCCGCCTCGTCTACATGAGCGACGTCCCCGGCCTGCTCTCCAACCCCTCCGACCCCGCGACGCTCATCTCCACCCTCAAGGTCAGCCAGGTCGACGGCCTCAAGAAGACCGGCGTGATCGACAAGGGCATGCGCCCGAAGGTCGCCAGCGCCGTGCGCGCGCTTGAGGACGGCGTGCAGCGTGTGCATTTCATCGACGGCCGCCTCCCGCACAGCCTCCTGCTCGAGATCTTCACCGACAAGGGCATCGGCACCGAGATCGTCCAGGGATGAGCGCGCCTCAGGCGCGCTCATGAGGGCGCGGCACCCAAGCCGTCGCGGTGGGGACGTTCCTCCGAAACGGCCGCGGCGGTTTCGGAGAAACCGCCCTACCACCGAGGCACATCCTGCCGTTACCTGATTCCCTGATTTCCACATTTCCTCTTCCGAACTCTTCCCGCAGGCGGCGCCGGCATTGAACTCCGCGCCGCCTGTTCCGTTCCAACAACCGATGCATAGGCTCCAGCAGGAATTCCATCTGCGACGATGAATCGTCGCCAACTCCTGTCGTAGCGAAACGCGCCAAGCGTTTCGTCGGCTTCCGCCCCCTGTATCCCGCGCCGCCTGCTGCGCCGCCGCCCCGCGAGAATCCGCTTCCTGATTTCCTGAGTTCCCGATTCGCTCCGGATCACTCAGTCTCCCTCCCGGCGCCTGCCAGCGCCTCCCGTCCCGCCTCCATTTCCGCCATCCGCACTCCGAAATCCGCAATGAACAGCCAGACGTTCTCCCCGGTTCCCGCCGTCACCGCCGCCGCCACCGAGGCCCACTACGATGCCTACGTGATGAAGAACTACGGCCGCCCCGCCGTGACGCTCGTCCGCGGCGAAGGTCTGCGCGTCTGGGACGACCGAGGCAAGGAGTACCTCGATTTCTGTTCCGGCATCGCCGTCAACGCCCTCGGCCACTGCCATCCCGCTTGGGTCAAGGCCGTGCAGGCCCAGGCCGCCAGTCTCGTCCACGTCAGCAATCTCTATCGCAACCCGCAGCAGGGCGAGCTGGCCCGCCGCATCGTCAAGCACGCCGGCCCCGGCCGTGTCTTCTTCTGCAACAGCGGCGCCGAGGCCAACGAGGCCCTCCTCAAGCTCTCCCGTCTCCACGGCTACAACACCACGCACGAGGAGGGGAAACGCTTCAAGGTCCTCGTCGCCGCCAACGCCTTCCACGGCCGCACCTTCGGCAGCATGAGCGCCACGCCGCAGGCCAAGATCCAGAAGGGATTCCGCCCCATGCTGGAGAGCTTCGCCGTGGGCGAGTTCAACAACCTCCAGAGCTTCGTCGACCTCGCCGACGACTCCACCGCCGCCATCCTCGTCGAGACGATCCAGGGTGAGAGCGGCGTCACCCCCGCCACGCCCGAGTTCATCCTCGGCCTGCGCAAACTCTGCGACGAGCGCGGCATGCTCCTGCTCTTCGACGAGGTCCAGTGCGGCATCGGCCGCACCGGCACGTTCTACGGCTTCCAACACTACGGCATCCAGGCCGACGGCGTCTCGATGGCCAAGGGCATCGCCGGCGGCCTGCCCATGGGCGCCATCTGGGTGCGCGAGCCGTTCGCCGAATACTTCACGCCCGGCTCGCACGGCACCACCTTCGGCGGCACGCCGCTCGCCTGCGCCGGCGCCCTCGCCGTGCTCGACGTGATGGAGAAGGACGACCTCATGGGCGCCATCACCCGCAACTCCGTCGCCTGGCACGCCGCTCTACGGCAGCTCGTCGCCGAGTTCCCGAAGTTCCTCCAGGAAGTCCGCGGCGTCGGCTACATGGTCGGCCTCGGCTTCCACGCCGATCCCGCGCCAATCAACGCGAAGCTGCGCGAGGCCGGCCTGCTCTGCCCGACCGCCGGCAACAACACCATCCGATTCCTGCCCGCCCTCACCGCCACGCCCGCCGACCTCGCCACGAGTGTCGATATCGTGCGCGGCGTGCTGAAGACCGTGTAGCCGGCCGTGGCGAGACCGGGCCACCGCGGCTCCGGTCTCCGTCCGTTGCTCCGGTCCCCGGATCATCCGCTTGGCGGGAGGCGCCGCGCGCCCATGGCACCAGAAGCGCCGGCGCGTCTGGTACAGTCGCGGAAGCACCTCACCGCGAGAGCCGGCGCAGTTTCGGAGTGCATCGGCCGTTGAAATCCCCATGGTGCGGGGCGTCGCGTGACTCTCGTCGAATACACCCTCTTCGCCTTCACCTCGCTGTTCGTGATCGTCGATCCGCTAGCGATCATCCCGGTGTTCCTCGCGATGACCGAACGCGACTCGCCCGAGTCGCAACGCCGGATGGCCGGACTGGCGAGTGCCGTGGCGGCCGGCGTGCTCATCCTCTTCGCGCTGGCGGGCAAGTGGATCTTCCAGTTCCTCGGCATCACCATGGCGGCATTCCAGATCGCCGGCAGCGTGCTGCTGCTGCGCATCGCCCTCGACATGCTCTATGCCAACCGCGCACGCGATCGCCAGACCGACGAGGAGGTCGAAGCCGGTGCGGCCAAGGACGACATCGCGATCACCCCGCTCGGAGTGCCGATGCTCGCCGGCCCCGGCGCCATCTCCACCTCGCTGATCCTGCTCGGCCAAGCCCACGGACTGGCACAGCAGATCGCGTTGTTCGCCTGCATCGCCGCCGTGTGCGGCGTGTCCTATTTCATCCTGCGTTTCGCCAGCACCGGCGCCCGGCGGATCAATCCGCTGGCGCTCAAGCTCGTCACCCGACTGATGGGTCTGCTGCTCGCCGCCGTCGCCGTGCAGTTCACGATCAACGGGCTGGCGCAGACGACGTTCTTCAACCGGTAGTCGCTCGATCTTCGTCGGCGAGCACGCGCGCGACACAAGCCGCCAACTCCTCGATGTTGTAGGGCTTGCGGACCATGCCGCGGAAACCGAAGGCGCGATAGTCGGCCAGCACAGGATCGCTGGAATAACCG
>JAEXPG010000145.1 GCA_023447015.1 Verrucomicrobiota bacterium | reverse complement strand
GCCGGCGGATCGGTCATCGCTCGTTTTGGTGGGGCCGGGACAAGTGCACGGCGGGGAGCACCGCGAACGGCGGTGCGGGACGGTGGTGTCGTTCACGAGCGTTTTCTTCGACGGCCGGGAACCGCCGCCGAGCACGCTGCACGACTACGGTTTCACTTACCGGGCGGAGTTGCCGCCGGTGCTGCCGGCGGGGCCGGAGCTCGAGGCGGAAGTCGCGCCGCTGGTGGCGCGGTGCGAGCGGGAGTACGCGGAGCGCGCGGCCCGCTGGGACGAAGCGCTCCGGGCCGCGCTGCGGCTCATCCTCGCCAGCGCGCTGCGTTTCCACCGCCGCAACGAGCCGCCTGCGGCGGCGCCGGGCCCGGGCCATGAGCTGGTGCGGCGCCTGCAGGCGCTGGTGGAGGAGAAGTTTCGTCACCAGTCGTCGGTGGCGGCGTTCGCGCGCGATCTCGGGGTGACGGCCGGGCACCTCAACGAGGTGGTGCGCACACAGCTCGGGACGACCGCGGGCGAGCTGATCCGCGCGCGTCTCCTGCTCGAGGCGCGCCGGTTGCTGATCCACACCGAGCTCACGGTCGCGGAGATCGCCTACCACCTCGGGTACGAGGATCCTTCGAATTTCGCCAAGACCTTCCGCCGGGCCGGCGGACGGTCTCCGGGCGAGTTTCGCGCCTCGATCCGCGAAGGGCACCGTACGATCCGCGAATAGTACCGGAGCGCGCGGTTGTGGGGCCGGGCGGCGGCGCGGAGCGTCGGTGGCGTATGAAAGCTGTCGCTCTCACCCGTTATCTTCCGATCAACGATCCGGCGTCGCTTGTGGACGTGGATCTGCCGAAGCCGACCGCCAGCGGGCAGGATCTGCTGGTGCGTGGCGAGGCCGGCTCGGTGAACCCGGTGGACACGAAGATCCGCCGTTCGCGCCCTGGCGTGGTGGAGCCCGCCCCGCGCGTGCTGGGCTGGGACGCCGCCGGCGTGGTCGAAGCCGTGGGGCCGGAGGTCACGTTGTTCAAGCCCGGCGACGAGGTCTACTATGCCGGCTCGATCCTGCGCCCGGGCACGAACGCCCAGTACCATCTCGTCGACCAGCGCATCGTCGGTCGCAAACCGCGCACCCTCTCGTTTGCCGAGGCGGCGGCGCTGCCGCTCACGGCGTTGACGGCGGGGGAGGCGTTCTTCGACCGGTTGGGGATCGATCCCCACGGTGCGCAGCGGGGGCGGTCGCTGCTGATCATCGGCGGTGCCGGCGGCGTGGGCTCGCTCGCCATCCAGCTGGCTCGCTTCGCCGGGCTGACCGTGTTCGCGACGGCGTCGCGGGCGGAATCGCGGGCGTGGGTGGAGAAGATGGGCGCGCACCACGTGCTCGATCATACCAAACCGTTGCGGCCGCAGCTCGAGGCGGCGGGGGCCAAGCACGTCGACTACATCGCGAACTTCACGGACACCGACGGGTACTGGGATGCGATGGTCGATCTGATCCGCCCGCAGGGGCGGATCGTGACGATCGTCGAGCCGCGAGGCCCGGTGGCGCTCGGGGCGTTGATGGGGAAGAGCGCCAGCGTGGCCTGGGAGCTGATGTTCACGCGGTCGATGTTTGGAACGGACGATATGATCGCGCAGCATCGCCTGCTCGACGAGGTCGCCGCGCTGGTCGACTCCGGGCGCCTGCGCACCACGCATGTCGAAACCCTCGGCCCGATCAACGCGGCCAATCTGCGCGGCGCCCACGCACGCCTCGAGGCCGGGCGCACCATCGGGAAACTCGTGCTCGCCGGCTGGTGAGCGAGGACTGTCGCGAAACCTCAAACACCAAAACACCATGAGCTGCATCATCGCCACATTGCGCGCCAAGCCGGGACAGGCTGCGGCGCTCGAGAGAGTCCTGCGTGAGCAGGTGGCCAAGACTGATCGGGAGGAAGGCACTCTCGTCTACGAGCTGGTCCGCCCGGTGGACGAGGCCGACACGCTGCTCGTCTACGAGCGGTACCGCGACGAGACGGCGAAGGCCGCCCACCTCGCGACTCCCTACCTCGCCGAGGCGTTCAAGGCGGTGGCCCCGCTGGTGGCCGAACCGGTCTCGCTCCGGTATCTCACGCTGCTGGCCCGGATCGAGCGCTGACAGGCGGATACCCCGTCCGGGTGGCGAACGGTTTGTCGCTCAGGCGGCCGGCGTCTGCTTGTGCCAGGTCACCTGGTCGCCCTCGGGCGTCGTGCCGACGATCTGCTGAGCATCGAAGAAGGTGACGTGAACGGTCGCGCGGTAGGGCATGACACGAGCTCCGTCGGCCCGCCGGCCCTGCAGCGAGATCCGGCTGGTGGCTTCGGCCACCCGCCATCGGCCGTCGATGAGCGCGTGCCCGGCGGCGGTGAGCAGTTCGCCACGGAAGGAACCTTGATGGGTGAAAACGATCTGGAGCTTCCCGAGCGCGAACGGCGTCTGGATGCAGACCTGCCAGCTTCCGGGCAGGATGTCGGCGAGCGCGAGGCCCGGCGCATCCGACTCCGGCGCTGCCGCCAGCGCTTTGAGCGGCCCGGTGGTGGCGCGTCGCGGCTTCCCGGCGCCGCCGCTTTTCGCGGAGCGGGGCCGACGGCGCGTGGCGTTTGGCTGGCTCATGGCGGGAGGAAGATGCTGCGGGCGCGGCAAACGACGGTGCCGCCGCTAGAAACGGAAGTGAGGATACGCGGGGCGCAAGGTACGTCGAGCTAGGAGGCGAAATGGCACGTGCCTTTCCGGTTCTTGCCCGGGACCTCGTCTGCCGCGGCGGCAGGACGGGACTGGGGGATGCCGTGGCCGGTCGTGGCGCCGCAGCAGGGGCGCCGCAAGGCG
>JAEXPG010000123.1 GCA_023447015.1 Verrucomicrobiota bacterium | reverse complement strand
GGTGTAAGGTGAGGAGGTGTAAGGTGGGAAAGGGGAAGGTTGGTTGGAGAGGCAGAGTGGGCGTGACGGGAGGCCGTGCTGGACGAGTGGCGTCGCGGCGGCTAGGAGACTGCGCATCATGTTGCGCTTTCTGGCCCGGTTCGTCGCGGTGGTGTTGGTCGCCGCGTTTGTGGTGGCGGCGGTGGCGATGGTGTTTGTGCGGCCGCTCGGCACGCAGATGCTCTCGCCCCAGACCTACAAGGATGTGCTGCGCGAGAAGAAGGTGGCCGAGCGACTGCCGGAGATCGCGGCGGAGACGATCACTGCGGCGACGGCGGCCGCCGCAAAGAGCGCCGAGTCCGACGCGAACGTCGAGCGGGAGGACGTGTCCGGCTTCCTCAGCGGTTTCACGCAGAGCGATCTGCAGACTCTCATCGGTGCGGTGCTGCCGACCGACTATGTGCGTGGCCAGACGGAGGGGGCGATCGACCAGTTCTTCGGCTACGTGAACTCCGACGTCTCCCGCCCCTCCGTGAAGCTGTCGCTGGTCGACCTGAAACAGCGGCTTTCCGGCGGTGTGTTCGAGGATGCCTATGTGAAGGTGCTGCAGGGCAAGCCTCCGTGCGGCGCCGACCTCAAGGCCCTGCCCACGGCGTGTTGTCCGCCGGCCGACCAGCTTCCCGAGCTGCGCCGTCAGTTCCGCGAGATGGTGGCGCCGGCGGTGAAGGAGATGCCGGACCGCGTGGATCTGTTCGAGGCGCGGGAGAGCGCGCAGGCCGATGCGGTGTACGGCATGGTCGGGAAACTGAGGGACCGGCTGCGCTGGTTCGCGTTTGCCGCGAGGTGGAGCTGGGTGCTGCCGGTGCTGCTGTTGCTCGGCGTGGCGGTGTTCGGCGTTCGGTCGTTCCGCGGGTTGTTGCTCTGGTGGGGCGTCCCGTGCCTGTTGGCCGGCGGGTTCGCGGTCGTCTGCGCGCTTCCCAGCGCGGCGATGGGCGACTGGTTCTTCGTGATCGCGATCAAGCCGTACCTTCCTGCGGAGGTCCCGCTGCTGGCGGTGCAGACCGTGCTCGGTGTCGTGACCGGGATCGCGAAGGTCGTCCTGGGTGCGGCGCTGAAGGTCGGTATGTGGCTGGCGCTCGGCGGGCTTGCGGCGGTCGTGCTCTCGTTCTTCTGCAAGGCGAAGCCGAAGGCGACGGCGCCGGCGGTGCCGGTGGTGTGAGCGGCGGGCTAGCGCGCCAAGGAAGCACACCGAACGACGTCACCGCTCTTCCGCCTCGCGTTCGGTCCTCGGTTGGGCTCAATCGGCCGTCTTGAATCCCGAGTCCGACTTTCCCGACGAACCGTTTTCCGTAGAGGCCGAGGCCGCCGCGCGCCGCCGCGCGTATGAACCGCGGCCGCCGCCGGCGCCGCTCGCCCGCTCGCAATGGCAGCGGCCGTGGGTGCAGCTGAAGTTCTTCACCTTCCAGCCGCAGATCTACCCGAAGATGATCCGCGACGCCTCGCCGGATGCCCGGCCGGGCGACTTCGTGGCGGTCTACGACAAGCTCGGCAAGCGGCTCGGCACCGGGTTCTGGAACAAGAAGGCCAACGTGCCGCTGCGCATCATGCGCTTCAGCAGCGAGCCCGTGACCGAGGCGTACTTCGAGGAGGCGCTGCGCCGCGCGGTGGCGTTCCGCCGCGAGATGCTCAAGCTCGACGCGGTCACGAACACCTACCGCGTGATCAATTCCGACGGCGACGGCCTGAGCGGCCTCACCGTCGACCGCCATGGCGACACCCTGTTTGCCGACGTCTGCTCGCTCGGCGTGATGCAGCGCCTGCCGAAGTGGCTGAAGATTCTCCACGAGGCGCTCGGCACGAAGAACCACATCGTGCAGGTCGACGACGAGGTCGCGCACTGGGAGGGGATCCGCCCGGCCATGTTGGATCCGGTCGTCGACGAGAACGCCCCGCGGCGCGTGAAGGTGCGCGAGCACGGCGTGACGTTCGAGGTCGACTTCGAGGAGGGTCACAAGACCGGCTTCTTCTGCGACCAGCGCGACAATCGGCGGCGCTTCGCCGAGTTCACCAAGGGCGCGCGCGTGCTCGACCTGTGCTGCTACACCGGCGGCTTCGCGATCGCGTCGAAGGTGCACGGCGGCGCCGAGGACGTGACCGGCGTCGATCTCGACGAGACGGCGATCGAGCAGGCCAAGCGCAACGCAAACATCAACAACGCCCGCATCAAGTGGGTGCACGCCGACGCCTATTCCTACGCCCGGCAGATGCAGAAGAACGGCGAGGCCTGGGATGCGGTGGTGCTCGATCCGCCGAAGTTCGTGCTCAGCCGCGATCCCGAGGACGACGACGGCCCGTTCGCCGGCCGCCGCCGCTACGAGGACATCAACCACCTCGGCATCGGCCTGGTGAAGCCCGGCGGGCTCTTTGTGACGTGCTCGTGCTCGGGTCTCGTGACGATGGACCAGTTCGAGGAGTACGTCATCAAGGCCGCGCACCGGCACCACCGTCGTCTCCAGATCTTCGATCGCACGGGGCCGGGCGCCGACCATCCCGTCTACTCGAACTGCCTCGAGAGCCGCTACCTGAAGGTCATCTGGGCGAAGGTGGTGTGAGGCGCGGGGCATATTGCCCCTGTGCCTTTTCCCTGCGCGACCGAGATTGGTGGCGAGTCGCACGGGGAACGTTGCTGCCACTCTCCAGCTGTCATGCTGTTGGCCCCGTGGAAGCACCGTAACCCCATATTCATCCGGTCTATCGGGGCCGAATCGAGGCACGTCGGTCGTTCCGACTTGCCTCGCCTGTTCACGGAAGATCGGAACAGGCAGGGCAGGCTGCCCAGTTGCTGGAAATGATGCGGCCCGCCTTGGGCGGGCGGGCCGGGTGGTGAACGGGGATGCAGGCGGGGACTACTTCTTGAGCGCGCGAACGAACGGTACGAGGGCCTGCATTTCCTCGGCGGTAAGTTTCTCGCCGTAGGGGTTCATGGTGAACTTTCCGGCGGCATCCTTGATGCCGTCCTTGATGGCGGCGAGCGCCTCGGCGTCGGTGAAGGCCGCCTGAGCCTCGGCCTTGCTATAGTCCTTCAGCTTCAGTTTGGCGCCGATCTTCGTGCTGCCCGTACCGTCCGCGGCGTGGCACTTGGCGCAGTGGGCATCCCAGTTCTCCTGGGCGGTGGCGGCGCCGGCGGCGGCGGTGAGGGAGATCGAGGCTGCGGTGATGATGGTGGTAGCGAGGAGTTTCATGGTGGTGGATGAGACGTCTGAATGGGAGCTCGGGTTCCGCCGAGCCGGGCGCCTAGAGGGCGTGCTCGATGGCGAGGTAGGCCATCGGACCGTGGAAGTTGGTGAAACCGCCGGTGGTCGTGTTGTCGTGTTCGAAGTAGCCGACCTTGATTGTGCCCCGGATCTTCTCGGTGAAGCGGTGCTTCACCGCCAGGACGATGGAAGACTCCCGGACTTCGGCTCCGTAGGGTGTGCTGACGACCATCGACGACTGATAGTTGTCGGCGCGGTACATGGTCGCCTGGAGTTCGACATTGGTCTTCTCGCCGACGGCGAGGCCGGAGATGAAGCTGCCGTTCCAGTAGTTGTTGTCGGCGTTGCGGAGGACGTCGTTGGCGGTGCCGCCGGCCCGCGGGTAGGCCGTCTCGATGGTGGCGAACACCACGTTGAAGTTGGCTTGGAAGTAGAGCTGCTTGGTCGGTGCCCAGTCGATGGTCTCGCCGAAGGAGTGGTTCGTCGAATCCATCGAGTCGTAGGATTCCTCACTGTCGATGGCGACGTCGGCCTTGCCGATCTGGCCGACATAGCGGCTGGTGAAGGTCAGGCCGGGCAACGGCTTGATGATGCCCGTGAGCCGGACTCCGTGGTAGCGGTAGCCGAGGACGTAGCCGTCGATGCTGTTGGCGATATCGGTGAAGGAGTTCTTGTGGTCGCGGTAGAAGACCTCGGCCCGGAGGGTGGCGGCGGAGCAGAGGTTCCAGTTCGCGCCGACCTTGTAGTGGCCGTGCTTCTCCCCGGTGTTGTCCTCGGCGGTCGCCGGTGTGCCGGCGATCCAGGTCCCGGCGGAGCCGGTGCCGGTTGAGCCGAGCCCACCATTGATGGCGTTCTCATCGCCGGAGACATGGCGGTAGTCGAAGCTGCCGTAGAGGCTGAGGTTCTTGATGCCCGAGTAGCGGACATTGATCTCGGGGGTCCACGCGGTCTCGCTCCGCTTGCTGTAATTGAGCACGGAGACTGGCACGTCGGTCCGGGCGCCGGAGGAAAGGACGACCTTCGTGTTGATGAAGTTGATCTGGTTGTGGCCGTCGGTGTCGCTGGATTCGCCCTTGAGGGCGCACGAGACGAACAGATCCTTGGCGGGTTGAAGCTTCACGCCGAGGTTGCCGGTGAGGATGCTCTCGGTGGCGTCGCCGTCGACCATGCGGTAGGAATAGGGTGGACGGCCCGGGCCGCTGGATGCGCTGGTGCTCGGGCTGAAGCCGCCGACCACGCTGACTCTGCCGCTGCCGGTCATGATATCGGTGGTCATCTCCCGGGCTCCGCCGATCTCGGCGTCGATCTGCTGGTAGCTGAGGCCGCCGAAGAGGGTGACCTTGTCGTTGAACACGGTCTCGAACTTTCCGGTGTAGGCCATCGTCGTGGTCGCGGCGCTCTGCCGGTCGAAGCCGTAGACGGGGTTGTTCGCCTTGTCGGCCGTGACCAGTGTTGCCGGTGTGGAGGGAATCGCCGGATATGGTCTGATCTCGCCGGGGTAGCGGTTCAACCAGCGGGTGTCGTTGTTGTCGATCTCCGTGCGGATGATGCTGAAGTCGACCGTGGTTTTTCCGAAGGTGTGGGAGAGCGACGCCTCGTAGGTCCGCTGGAGTTCGTCCAAGTCGATGTAGGAGGGGACGAGCTTTCGGTTGGCGGAGTAGGGGTTGAGGCTGCTCTGGCTCCAGATCGGGATTCCGGTGAAATCGGTATCGCCCCAGATCGTGGAGTCTTTCTGTCCGGTTCGGCGCTCCTCGCTGAAGCGGAGCCGCAGGACCGGCGCGTTGGGCAACGTGATCTTCAAGTCGGCCCAGAGTGATCCGCGGTCGGTGTGCAGCTGTTCCTTGGTGAGGGGTTGCCAGTAGCTGTTGAGCGGGAAGAAGCCGCCGATGCCGTCGTAGAACGTCCCGAAGCTCTTGTAGCCGAAGTCAAGGGTGCCCACATCGGTCCGCGCGATGGTGGCCTTGGCGAGGTAGTCGTTGGCGCCGAAGAGCGCGCGGCCGTCGAAGACGAAGGTGGTCTTGGGGTCGATGTCGGTCTCGATGCGCATCGCCTCGATCCCGACGGCGCCGTCGGCGTTGGTCCGGGCGCGTTGGGCGTAGGCGGCATCGTTGCCCGAAGCGTCGGGAACGAATCCGGACAACTTGATGTAGCTGTTGAACGTCTCGAACGGGTCGGGGGGGTCTGCAGGGCCCGCGGCGACGAGTTGGGCGGCGGTGGTGGCGAGCCCGAGGCAGGCGAGAGCGTGGGTGCTGCGACGCAGGGAAAGCGGTAGTGCGTTCATGGTCGGCGGGGTTCGGGGTTAGTAACGCAGGGGCTTGCTGGCGTTGGAGCCGTGGACGGCTTCGTGGCAGCCGGCGACCCAGCAGGTGCCGTTCTGGAGGCGGGTCCGATGGTCTTCACCGCCGGTGACGATGGTCCCGTTGCCGATGGTGGCGGGGTGCTCGAGATGGCAGAGCAGGCAGAGATTGGCGTCGCGGGCGACGAGCATCTTCTGGTTCACCGAGCCGTGCGGGTTGTGGCAGGCGGTGCAGCCCTCGACCATCGCGTTGTGTTTGAAAACAAACGGCGCGGCCTGGGCGCTGTGGCAACGCGTGCAGGTCTCGTTTTCGTCCCCGAGGTCGGCGGCGGTGTTGTCGATGGCGTGTCCCTTGTGCGGGTTGTGGCAAGCGGTGCAGGTGACCTTGCCGGCCAGCACGGGGGGGGCGCTGGGCAGGCTGAACTCCCCTCGCTTGTCGAGGTGGCAGGTGAAGCAGGCTTCGGGCTGGGTGCCGGGATTGATGATCGAGCCGCGGCCGCCGCCGGCCTGGACGTGCTTGCTGCCCGCGCCGTGGCAGGCTTCGCAGGAGAGATCCATGCCCTTGGTGCCGGGGATCGAGAGGTTGGCGTGTGCGGCGTGCTTGAACCCGTCGACGACCTCGCCGTGGCAGGTGGCGCACTCGGCGCTGCCGACGTAGTCGGCTCCGGCGATCTGGGTCGGCACGACGAGGGTGCGGTCCACGGTCGCGCAGGCGAAGAAGAGGGCGGACCACGCGAGGACGGCTCCGAAGAGCCAGACGTTGCCGAACGAGGGAAGCAGCGGTTTTTTCATGCTATGCTCCTGGACGCAGAGGCTAGGATTGGGCGCACCGAACCGACTTCGGATGAAGGCTCCGCCTGTCGGTGACGGGGAAGGTGGCCGCGGGTCATCGGGTAGTTGGGGACCAGCTGGGCGCAACTATCGGCTGTCTCCGCAATTCCGCTGCGCATAATTTGCCCAGGCCGGACCGTCTTTTGACTGTCCCCGCTGACGCCCGGATGGGCCATCCGGATGGCTTGGTGGTGGCGAAACTGGCCCGGAATTCTTTGTCAGCCGCCTTGCCACTAACGGTTTGCCAACTCCATGCCGGGCACGCTTCCTCGCCGACGCCATGACTGCGAAGAAAGCCCCCGTGACGAAATCCGAGAGCGCTGCAGCGTCTGTCTCCTCCTCCGCGCTCGACTCCGCCACCAAGCTCCGCCTGCTGCGTCTGATGCTCGAAAGCCGGCAGGGCGATCTTCGCCAGGAGAGCCTCAACCGGCAGGGCCGTGGGCATTTCCACGTGGCCAGCATGGGTCACGAGGCGCTCGCCGCGGTGGGCCTGCTGCTTGGGGAGGGCGATTTCGCCTGCCCGTACTACCGCGATCGCGCCCTGGTCCTCGCCCGCGGGGTGAGTTCCTACGATCTGGCGCTCGAGTATTTCGCGAAGCGCGAGTCCTCCAGCGGCGGGCGCCAGCTCACCGGGCATTTCAGCTCGCGGCCGCACAATATCTGGAGCGTGCCCACACCGACCTCCGCGCAGATGCTGCCTGCCTGTGGCATCGCCTGGGGGCTACAGCTCGACGGCAAGCCGAACATCGTGGTCACCAGCAGTGGCGACGCGGCCACACGGCAGGGGGACTTCTTCGAGGCGGTGTGCTTCGCCCAAGAGCGGAAGCTTCCTGTGCTGATCCTGGTCCAGGACAACGCCTACGGCATCAGCACGCCCACGCGGAAAACCAATCCGTACGCGCTTGGCGTTTTGGCCCGCGAGCAATGGCAGGTTGTCGATGGTCGCGATGTCCTGGCGGTCCACGCCGCCGCCGCTGCCGCCATCGCGCGGCTTCGCGCCGGCCATGGCCCGGCGATGCTTTGGATCCAGACTGAGCGGCTGGCCAGCCACACCAGCTCCGACGACCACAAGCTCTATCGCAGCGCGGAGGACTTGGCGCGCCTCGGTGACCACGACCCGATCGCCGTCTTCAAGAAGCAGCTTGTGGCCGAGGGGCTGCTGACCGAGGCGGCATTTGCCAGACTGGAGACCGAGGTTCGTGACGAGGTTCGCGCCGCCTACGACCGTGCGGAGAAGGCCGAGGATGTCCGTGCCGAGGAGACGGAGACGCACGTCTTCGCCGCGCAGACGCCCGTGCTTTCCGGCGAACTGTTTCCCGCCGGCCGCTACCGGATCGGCGACCTCGTCAACCAGACGCTCCGCGCCGGGCTGAAGGCGGAACCGCGGCGGATGGTCTTCGGTGAGGATGTGGAGGATCCGAAGGGCGGTGTCTTCCGCCTCACGCGCACGCTCTCGACCGATTTCCCGGGACGCGTGGTCAACTCGCCGCTGGCCGAGTCGACCATCCTCGGCATCGCCTGCGGCCTCGCGAGCTACGGCTGGAAGCCGGTGTTCGAGATCCAGTTCATCGACTTCATCTGCGCGGGCTGGAACCAGCTTGCGACCAACCTCGCCACGTTGCGTTGGCGCACGGCCGGCCAGTGGACCTGCCCGGCGGTGATCTATGCCCCGTACGGCGCGTACCTGCCGGGCGGCAGCCTCTGGCACAGCCAGACCAACGAGTCGCTCTTTGCGCATCTGCCCGGGCTGCATGTGGTTGTGCCCAGCACGCCGGCCGATGCCGCCGGCCTTCTATGGACGGCGATGCACTGTGAGGATCCGGTGCTTTTCCTCGTGCCCAAACACATGTTCTGGGCCGAGCGCGAAAGCACCGAGCCGATCACTCCGGTGCCGTTCGGCCGCGCCCGGGTCTGCCGCGAAGGTGCGGACATCACGCTCGTGGCATGGGGCAACACCGTCGAGCTCTGCGAGGATGCACTCAAGGCCCTGGGGGAGGAACTCAGCGTGGAGCTCATCGACCTGCGCACGATCGTGCCGTGGGATCGCGAGACCATCGCCGAGTCCGTCCGCAAGACCGGCCGCCTGGTCGTCGTGCAGGAGGACACCGTCAACTGCTCCGTCGGCCAGATGATCGTCACCGAACTGAGCGAGCTGCCCGAGGTGTTCAGCCGGATGGTCTGCCCGCCGGTGCTCGTTTCCAAGGGCAACGTGATGATCGGCTTCAGCGCCGTGAGCGAGTACGCCGCGCTGCCCGACACCGCCCGTGTGCTTGCCGCCTTGCGACAGACGATGACCGCCGCGTTGACCCGCGCCACGGTCGTGCCGCCGCACCGCGCCCATGTGCCGGTCCCCGTGGTCGCCGCGCAGGTGGCCGCGCCCAGCTCGAAGCAGGTCGCCGGCGAACTGCTCAAGGTGCCGATCATGGGCGAAGGCATCCGCGACGCCCGCGTTGTCTCCCTGCTCAAGCAGCCTGGGGATCCGGTGAAGGCCGACGAGGCGCTGTGCGAGGTCGAGACCGAGAAGGCGGTCTACCCGATCGAGGCGGCGCACGAGGGGACATTTGTCGGCTGGAAGACGAAGGTGGACGAGACCGTGCTCGTCGGACAGGTCATCGGCATTCTCGCGCCGCCCGGAACCGACTGGCGCACGGTCTCGTTGGACGCCGGGGAGACCTCCGCCATCTCCAAGCCCTCGAAGATGGCCAGGCCGGCGTCGGATCTTCCGGTGCAGCTCCCTCCGTCGCCGCCGCCCGAGCAGGCCGCGATCGCGAAGCGGGTCGGTCTGGCCGGCGTTGTTTCGCTGGACGAGCTCGGTGCGCCGCCCGGAGCGGTGCCGCGGGAGCCCGTCTTGGCGCCGGCGATTTCACAGCGGCTTGCGCCCGTCGTGCCCGCCACCATCGAGCTGGCGATCGACTGGAGCGCGATTCGCGCCGCCCGGCAGATCGCGAAGCTGCGCGATCCGGCGGGGGCTCCGTCGCCGTCGTCGATGGTCGCCTGGGCGGTCACGCAGGTGATGGTGATCAACCCCTCGTTCCGCCGGCTCGTGTTGAAGGGCTCGCACATCGTCGAGGTCGAGGACTTTGAGCTTGGTGTGGCCGTGGCGTTGGAGGGCGACCGCCTCGTCACCGCGGTGATCCCGCAGGCCAACCGGCTCACCTGGTCCGAGTTCCACTCGACCTATGTGCAGGTGATCGAGGAGGCGCGGCGCGGCAAGATCGTCGAGGTCCGGGCGCCGCTGATGATCTCCAGCCTCGGCAGTTTCGGCGTGCGCGCGGCGATCCCGATCGTGGTGCCGCCGGCGATGAGCACGCTCTTCATCGGAACGTCCCACCACGAGATGATCCGCACGGGCAACACCTTCAAGGCCGCCGAAGTCGTCACGATGGCGCTCACCTTCGACCACCGCGTGGTCAACGGCGGCGGCGCGGCGATGTTCATGCAGGATCTGCGCAAGGCGATGGAGACGTTCCAGCTGCCGGTGCTCGACTGAGCGAAGCCGCCCTTCCGCCAAAACGGCGGCAGGGCGGATGCCTCGGCCGACGCGGGAGCGGGGTGCGTTGGACGAGGCCGAAAGTGGGGATTTCCTCCCGGTCACCGTGCGGAGGAGCCCTCGCGGAAAACGCTGCCATGCGACGCCCGGCAAGAATTGCTGCCCGGTGGCCGGATCGCCGCCGGAGATTTTGTGATGGGAGTTTGTGCCGACTGCTTTCGCATGATGGCGAACGGGTTGCGACAGCCAATCCGCTGCTGGCACGCCCATTGCGAAAGGGCGGGCAACATGGCCACCACCGAAGTTCTCTCTCCACACGCCGTTACCCAGCGCACGGCGGCCACAGATCACGCGATCGACGTGATCAACAGCCTTCCCCACCTGCCCCGGCTGGTGCTTCTGTTCGCCTACTGCGAAGGCATGTCGATGCGGGAGATCAGCCGATCACTCGGAGTGAACGAGGAACGCGTGCGGGCCATGCACGACGAGGCGTTGCGGTCGCTCAAGGTCCATCTGGCGTGCTGAGCCGGCGCGGTTGTGGCGCGCGGTGCTACCGGCTCTGTGCCGCCCCGGTTCTGGTCGTCCAGTCGTCGTACTTGGCGCGTGGCATGAATTCCAGCGCAGCGGAGTTGATGCAGTAGCGCCGGCCGGTCGGCCGTGGGCCGTCGTCGAACACATGCCCGAGGTGCGAGCCGCACACCGCGCAGTGCACCTCGGTGCGGACCATGCCGTGGCTGGTGTCGGTTGTCTCTCCGACGAAGGCAGGCTCGATCGGCTGCCAATAGCTCGGCCAGCCGGTGCCGGAGTCGAACTTGTGCCGGGAGTCGAACAGCGGGGTGTCGCAGCCGACGCAGAAGAAGACCCCGTTGCCATGGAAGTCCCAGTACGCGTTGGCGAAGGCCGGCTCGGTCCCTTGCTGGCGGGTGACTCGGTACTGGCTGGAGGAGAGGCGTGCGCGCCATTCGGCGTCGGTCCGCTGGACGCGTGTCTTGCTCAGGTCGATGACAACCTGCGAGGGCAGGCCACAGGCGGAGCGGTCGGCGATCGCGCAGGTGACGGGCGCGGGGGAAGCGGGGGCGGGGTGGTCGGGGGCTTTCGTGGGTTGCATGGCGGTGTCGGTTTCGGCGAGCGCGGGGAGGACCAGGATCATTCCCAGTCCTTGCAGGCGGAGCAGGTGGAGGGCGCGGCGCATGACGGCGGAGAGATACCGGGAAACCCGGGATTGCCAAACGGGACGGTCGAGGTTGCCCGAGTCGGGCTTGGGCGGGATTCCATCTCGTGCGACCGAGCCCACGGGAGAAGGGATCCTCAAGCTGAACCATCCCTGGCCGATCATAATCGCGTGACTCGTTGCAGGCTGAGGGCTTGCGACGTTCGCCACGCTCAATCCTCAGGGCCATGGCCCCTCGATGCAGCTGCAGTGGTGCGGTGGGCGCCGATCCGATCGGATCGCGGTGGTGGCGTCGCGTTGGGGCCTGGGCGATCGGGGTTTTGCTGGCGATCTTGCCGGGGGAGGTGACCGGCGACGTCCCGGCAAGCGCGCCGAAGGCTCCTCCGAACGTGCTGGTGGTCCTCTCCTACCACGTGGGCATGGAGTGGGAGGACGGAGTGCTGGCGGGACTGAAAGAGTCCCTCGGCGAACATGCGGAGCTGGTGGTGTTGCAGCTGGACGTGAAACGTTTTCCTGCACCCGGCCGTGAGGCGGCGATGGAGGCGAACTTTGCGAGCAAGGCGGCCATGAGCCGCCCGGTGGCGGTGATCGCGATCGACGACTTCGCCTACGAGTTCGTGCTGCAACGGCGGGCCCTGTTGCCCGAGGGTGTCCCGGTGGTTTTCGGGGGAGTGAACTTCCTGCGCGCTGAGCCGCCTGCCGGGGTGGGGGGCGTGGTCGAGGCGATCAACCTTACGGATACGCTGGCGCTGGCGCGTCGGCTCTTCCCGGCGGCGCGACGCCTGGTGGTCGTCAACGACGGCACCGAGACCGGGCGGGCCAACGACTCGGCGTTGGCGCGGGCGTTGGCCGAGCGTCGCCCGGAGTGGGAGGTGCTGCGGCTCGGCCTGGGAACCTATGCGGAGACGGAAGCCGCCCTCTCCACGCTGGATCCCGGGCGCGATGTGGTGCTGCTGCTGTCGTGGAACCTCGATGCTTCGGGGACACCCCGTACCTACACCGAGGCGGTGGCGGCGGCGCGCGCGGCCAGCCCGGCGCCCTTGTTCGGCGTCTGGAGTTTCTATTTCGGTCACGGGATCGTGGGCGGTGCGCTCCTTGACGGGCGGAACCATGGCCGGGAGGTCGGCGAGGTGGCGATGCTTGCCATGGCCGGCGGCGGTGTGCCGTTGATCACGCGCTGCCGCACTAACCTGCTGCTCGACGCGCGCGAGCTGAAGCGGTTCGGCATCGCGCGTTCCGCGGTGCCGGAGGGCGCCCGCACGGAGTATGTCGATGTCTCCCTCTGGCGGGAACACAAGGGCACGCTGTCGCTGGTCGGCCTTGTGCTGGTGCTGCAGGGGGCCACGATCGGATGGCTCCTGTGGGTGCGTCGCCGCGAGCGCCGGGTCGAGACCCGCCTGCGTGAAAGCGAAGCGGATCTGCGCTACACGCTCGATTCGATCGGCGATGCCGTGGTCGTGACCGGAGTCGATCTGCACATCCTGCGCCTGAATCCGGTGGCGGAGCGCCTGGCGGGCTGTGCGCCGGGCGTGGCGGTCGGCCGGAGGCTCGACGACGTGCTCCGGTTCCACTCGTTGGAACCCGGAGGCGCCCCGCTCGATCCGCTCCGCCAGACGCTGGCGGCAACGAAGGAGGCGAAGGCGGTGCACGGCCGCGCCGGCCTGACTGCGGCCGACGGCGTATCTCGCGTGCTCGAGTTCAGCGCCGCACCGGTCCGTTCCGAGAGCGGCGATCTGCGCGGCGGGGTGCTCGCGTTGCGCGACGTGACCGAGCAGCAGCGCACCGAGGCGCAGTTGCGGCAGGCGCAGAAGATGGAGGCGGTGGGCCAGCTCGTCGCCGGTGTTGCGCACGACTTCAACAATCTCCTGCTC
>JAEXPG010000070.1 GCA_023447015.1 Verrucomicrobiota bacterium | reverse complement strand
CCCGCGCACTGCTCGCCGTCGATCCAGAGCACGGGCACCCAACCATCGGTGCCGCGCCCGACCTGGCCCACCCCGAGCCCGCCAACGCCAGCCGCCTCCGCCGCCGGCGCATGCCCGAGCACGATCTGCGCATCGCTCCAGTCCGGGACAACTCTGGCCTCTTCGAGGACCTTCGTCTCGTACAGTCCGTCCTCGCCGAGGCGCTCCTCGATCACCCGCACTGTGAGCTTCTGGTACCAATCCTCCGGCAGGCGCTCGCAGGTCTCGGTCGGTTCCACCCGCGCCTGTCCGACTTCGGCCCCGGGAAACGCGGGGTCGAGGTCCACCCACTTCTCGTCGACCTCCGCCTGCACCCAGACGTGCGACTGCAGTTCCGCGAGCACCTCCTCGCGCGTGCCGGCGTTCGCCGCGGGGAGGCTCTCGCCCAACGCCGCGCGTACGACGCCGTAATCGCGTCGCGCCCGGGCGGCGATGCGGCGGGTGAGATCGTCCGCCTCCGCCACCCGGGCCGCACCGCCGACCGGCGTGCGCGGCGCGGCGAAGATCTGCTCGTAGAGCACCTCGGCATCCTCGGGGGAAAGCCGGCCGAGGGCGAACCGCGTCCGCACGCCCTGGAGCTCGAGAATCCGCGCGAGCAGAAGCGCGCGGTCCGCCGCGTTGCCTGCCCGGGCGGCATAGGTCCCGTCAGCTCCGCGCATCGCGCCGGGGTACCCGTCGAAGCGGATCTCGTCCCTCACTAGGCCGAACGCGGGCGCGAGGCCGCGGGGCAGTTCCGCCGCGCGGGCCTCGAGGTCGAAACGGGCCGCCGGCGTGTCCCGCAGCAGGGCGGCGGTGTCGTCCACCAGCTTCCGCGGCTCGAACCGCACCGCTGCCGGCAGGGGCAGCGGTGCGGCGGCCTTGGCCGGCAGCTTCCGCCATTCCGGCAGCGCCAGCGGCTGCACCGTCGTCGTGGCGCCGGCCACGATGGCCACCGCGAGCAACCAGCTTCCGATCAGGATGGTTCCGGTCTTTTTCATGCGCACTCCCTTGGGGGTTCGCCCGGTCTCGCGCACCTCCGCCGCGGCCCGGGCCGCCACGGCACGACGCCGCAGATGGTGGATACACCGCCGCCCCCGTCAAGCCCCTCCGCACCCCGCCGCGCCGCCCCGTTCTTCGGGCTTTCCTTCCCGCGGCGACTGCCAACACTTTCGCGCGCAATGCAGACCCACGAAGCCTCCGCGCTGCAAGCCCCTGAGTTCTTCAATTTCGCCACCGACGTCATCGACCGGTGGGCCCAGTCCCGGCCCGCCGCCCCCGCCCTCTGGTGGGTCGACGCCGGCACCCGCGCCGAGCGCAAGTACACCTTCCGCGAGATCGCGGCGCTCAGCTCGCAGGCGGCCAACTTCCTCCGCGCCTCGGGCGTGAAACGCGGCGACCGCGTGCTCGTGATGCTGCCCCGCCTGCCGCAGTGGTGGATCTCGATGCTCGGCCTCATCCGCCTCGGCGCCGTGCCCGTGCCGGCCACGCTCCTGCTCACCCCGCGCGAGGTCCACTACCGGATCGAGACCGCCAAGGTCGCCGCCGTCATCACCACCGGCGACGGCATCGCGAAGGTCGGTCCCTTCAGCGGCATCAGCCTCATCGTCGAGAGCGCCGCCGTCGGCTGGGTCGACTTCGACGCCGGTCTGCGCACCGCCTCCAACGTCTTCAAGGACGAGCCCATCCGCGCGACCGATCCGGGCATCATCTACTTCACCAGCGCCACCACCGGCGAACCCAAGATGGTCCTGCACACGCAGGCCAGCTACGCCATCGGCCACCGCCTCACCGGCGGGCTCTGGCTCGACCTCAAGCCCGACGACGTCCACTGGAACATCTCCGACCTCGGCTGGGGCAAGGCCGCCTGGTCCAGCTTCTACGGCCCGTGGCAGATGGGCGCCTGCATCTTCGCCCTCGACGTCCACGGCAAGTTCGACCCCGCCCTCACGCTCGACATGCTCGAGTGCTTCCCGATCTCCACCTGGTGCGCTCCGCCGACCGCCCTGCGCCTCATCGTGCGCGAGGATCTCGCGAAGCGCCGTTTCCCCAAGCTGCGCCACTGCGTGACCGCCGGCGAGCCGCTCAACCCCGAGGTCATCAAACTTTGGAAACAGGCCACCGGCCTCGACATCTACGAGGCCTACGGCCAGACGGAGACCGTCGTGCTGATCGGCAACTTCCGCTCGATGAACTTCCCCATCCGCCCAGGCTCGATGGGCAAGGCCACGCCGGGCATGAACGTCTCGCTCATCGACGATGCGGGCAACGAGCTGCCGCCCGGCAACGCCGAGGGCGAGATCGCCGTCCGCGTCAACCCGCAGCGCCCGCTCGGACTGTTCCAGGAGTACTGGCTCAACCCCGAGGAGACCGCCGACAAGTTCCGCGGCGACTGGTACCTCACCGGCGACCGCGCCACGCGCGACGCCGAGGGCTACTACTGGTTCATCGGCCGACGCGACGACGTGATCAAGAGCTCCGGCTACCGCATCGGCCCCTTCGAGGTCGAGAGCGCGCTCATCGAGCACCCGGCCGTCCTCGACGTCGCGATCGTCGGCAAGCCCGACCCCGCCCGCGGCCAGATCGTGAAGGCCTTCATCGTGCTCCGCGCCGGCACCGCGCCGACCGACGCGCTGAAGGAGGAGCTCCAGCAGCACTGCAAGCGCACGATCGCGCCGTTCAAGTACCCGCGCGAGATCGAGTTCGTCGCCGAGCTGCCCAAGACCACCAGCGGCAAGACCCGCCGCGTCGAGCTCCGCGCCCGCGACAAGCACTGAGCCGCGGCGCAGGCGACATCAGCCCCTCGCGAGGCGGAACCACTCCGGTTCCGCCTCTTTCATTCTCGGGCGGCCCGAGCGCCGCCCCGGTGGCGTCAGGCCAGCTTCAGCTCGCCGGACTCGATCATGCTGAGCATCGCACAACGCCCAGCCGGCAGCGGCAGATCGACCCGCCCGCGCCGACGCGACGACTCATGTGTTGCGAAGATCAGCTCGGTGCTGCGCAGGGCGCGCAAGCTGTCGAGCTGCGGCACGCCTCCGTTTTCCAGGCAATGGAGCACATCGGCGATGCCGCGGCCGATCGCCTTGAACTCGTGGATGTTCTCGCCGGTGTCGACAGTCTCCCACTCCGCCTGCCCGGCCCGGCGAATGCGCAGCCAGGGCTCCGCAAGCAGGATCTCGATCAGCCCACGCTCGCCGATGAGGCGGAGCATGCAGCCGTTCTCCTCGAAGTCCTTGCCGCAACGGTAGACGGCGCGCACGCCGTTCTTGAAGCGGATCTCGGAGACCGCGTGCCCCGCCTGCAACGCCCCGAAGATCGTCTGCGCATCGCGCATGTCGATCTGGCCGAGCACCCAGTCGGCCGGCAGGTCGTGGTTGAAGAAGAACATCATGTCGAGCACGTGCGAACCGGTGTCCGCCAAGTCGCGCCACGCGCCCTCCATCCGCTGCAGGGCGCCGATCTCGCCGGCGTCGAGCAGCGCCTTCGCCCGGGTGAACGGGAAGTTGAAACGACGCTGGTGGTTGATCGCCAGCATCACGCCGTGCTGCCGGCAGACCTCGTGCATCCGCAGGCTCGCGTCCCAGTGGATGTCCATCGGCTTCTCGCAGAGGATCAGCTTCGGCCGGAACGCCGCGATCTCGCAGACCGCTTCGGCATGGTACTGCGGCCACAGGCACACGCTCACGAAGTCGGGCCGCTCGGCGCGCATCATCTCAAGCCGGTCGGTGTAGACCTTGGCCTGCGGGTTGTGCACCGCGACAAACTCCTCGCCGCGTTCGCGCGTGCGGTTGACCACCGCCACCAGTCGGCACCGCCCGGTGGCCGCGTAGCCGGCCATGTGGTGATGCGCCATGCCGAAGCCGGTCGAGCCCGCGCTTTGCCACGGCCGGCCGCAGCCGACCAACGCCACCTTGTACTCCGGTTTGCTCGCAGGGGTGCTCATGGCGGCGAAGCATGGGCGGCAATCAGGACCGCGCGAACCGATTCCGCCCTGCCGGCAGGCGGAACAGAGGCGTTCAATGCGTCGCCGCGCAACGCCCCCCCCGCGGCGCCGGCCGCCGAGCGCGTCCCACCGATCACTTCTTCTCCGGCGGCTGCCGGAAGATGTCGTCGAGTGTGAGACCCGTGAGGCGCTTGATGCCGGCGAGCAGATACCAGAGCGCGAGGAGCGTCACCACCATGCTGGGCAGCACATTGACCGGCCAGCTGAGGGCGAGCATGCGCCCCATCTCGGCCTTGAATTCCGCGGTGTTCGGCGGGCTCTTCAAGACCACCTGCGCGAGCACGAAGTTTGTCACCGCACTGAGGAAGAACGATCCCGCGAGCAGCCAGGTCGAGCGCACAAGCAGCTGGTCGAACGCCGCCTGCGCCCCGCGTTTCGCCAGCTCCTCCGCCACCCTCGCCGTGTCCAGGATCTTGTCGCTGTAGAGCAGGGTCCGCACGAGCGGGGTCGAGGTCCAGAGCGAGCCGACCACCGCCACCCCGAAGATCAGCGGCACCGCCGCCTCCTTCACCGCGATCCAGAACGCCGCCACCTCGAGCAGCCCCAGGCCGCCGGTGAGCAACGTCGAGATGAAGCCGACCACCGAGAAGAAATTCCACTTCAGCCGCACCACGAGATCGTAGGCGCCGTAGAGGACGGGAAACGCCACCGCGACGATCAGCGCCCACATCGGTCCGAGGCCGGGGCTCTGCCAGAGCAGGACCTTCGCCGGCGAGCTGAACTTGATCAGGATGAACGACGGCAGCGCGACGTTGCAGATGAGGTTGAGCAGGATGTTCTCCTGTTTCTCGGTCGGCGGTGCGCTCGGGGCGGCGGTCGTTTCGGCGGGGTCGCTCATGTCGCGCGCCATTGAGCCAGCCCGCCCGCCCTTGAACAGCGTTTTCGGCGCCTCGAGGAAGACCTCCCTGAAACGGGCATCCGACGCCATGCGAGGCCGACCGACCACCAGACCCGTTCGGCCGGTCGCCAAGCCCGTTCGACCAAGGCCGGTACCGACCGACCCGATGCACGTGGCGTCTTGCTGCCGAGTCGGGGAGATTCCGCCCGCACTACTTCCATGCTACCGGACCAAAACTACATCGACGAACATCAATCCAGAAGCCAAGGGCGGCGAGCGACCGTCTTCAGCGTCTTCTCCGCTATCAGCCTGATCCTCGGCGCCGCCTTCGGACCGCAGATCGCCGTGCGGCTGGGCATCCCGGCACCGGTCACATACTCCCTCGCGGGGGGGGGTGGGGCCCTCACGTTCATGCTCAATCTCGGTGCCGACCTGCGCGGTTTCTCCCTGAAGAACTACCGGCTCGCCGCCCGCGCCTACGAGGTGGTGCTGGGCGCGCTGACGTTGCTCGGCGCCGTCTTCAGTGTCGTCGAAGCCAGGGAGATCACGAAGCAATCCGCCCTCTCGGCCGGACTGTTTGTCTTCTTCGGTCTGTGTACCGTGTTCTGCCTGCGGCGCCTTTGTGCCGTGCTCGGCCATCCGGCCGAAGAGGAGGAGTAGACTTCGCCCAGCCGGGGTTACTTCGGCACCATTCCTGCCTCGCCCGTCCCGATCCTTCGCGCATGGTGGTCGGCGTCTCAGCCACCATGTCCACCCCGACCATCCTCCT
>JAEXPG010000068.1 GCA_023447015.1 Verrucomicrobiota bacterium | reverse complement strand
GCGTCGGGGAATCGGGAACGAGGGGCTCGCCTTTGCGGCCCCGCCTGGTGGTTTTGTTTTTCATCGCACCCCCAGACTGGCCGCCCTCGCTCCCGTCTCCACTCTCTCACCTCATGCCCCAAGCCTCCCCCGCGACTCCGCCCCTCCGCCGCCGCGCAGCGGCTTGGTTCAACAAGCCACCGGAGCCAATGGCGTGAGATCGTCCGCCGTCCAAGCGGACATGCGTATCCGGCATGGCACACCTGGATTGTTCGGCAATTAACACGGCAAATGAGTACCTCGCCACGACTGGACACCTTGATCGGCAAGACGGTGCTCATTCGCATCGCCCGATTGAGCCGAGAAGGGAAGCTCATCGGTCAGTCGCAGTACGCAGGAGAGTTCTTGTCGATGGGTCGTGCGATACGGGTGAAGACCTCGTCTGGAAGCGTGTTCACGTTGCCGCCGGACATCTCCGGGTTCAAAAGAGCGAAGCCCGGAAAGTATCTACTAGATCCCGCCGACGAGATCGTGGAGAACCCAGCGTACGAAGCTTCATTCACCATTGAGGAGCCGGCACCAAAGCGGGTGCCGTCCAGCAAGGCAAAACGATGAATCCTGAGCCTAACAAGTCGCTACAGCCAGAAGCGTGGCTGAGCATTGAACGCTCGCCAGAGATATGACCAGAATCCTAGCCATCGTCCTTCTCGCACTGGGTATCGCGTATTCGGGTTCAGGCGCAACACGGGTTGACGTGATCGCAAAGGCAAACATCTCCGAGAGCTCTCTCAAAGAGTATGCGGAGGCGAAGACACACAACGGCCAGGAATTCTCAAGGGTGGAAATACAGAAGCTGACGCCCGATGAGATTGCCGCGGTCTCGGCTCGGCTCGGTGAGTACAAGGCGATCAAGCCGACAGTCCGGCGCGGTTGGCCGCCCTATTACCCGTACCGCTTGAAATGTATGGGCGTTTCGGGGTCGGTCGAGGCGCTCATCGTCGTATCAAGCGATGGTTCGGTTCGGGAGGTGTACCTCTGCAGTTATACCGACATCGATTTCGCCAAGGCTGCGGGACTGGCATTGAGAATGTGGCGGTTTGAGCCAGCGGCCCATGATTTCGTGGTTCGGGTGCCAATCCCATTTAAACTCAGGAATGTGACCACGGTGAAGGAGTTCGTCGCCTGGCATCAGAAGATCGGAGTCCATGCGTCATCGCCGGCCTATCAGGGGTCTGATCGACGGTTTCATCACTTCGCCGTCTTTGCTTTTACTGACTGGTACCTATTTCGTTTCGCTCGCCAAGAGATCGAGATGAAGGACGAGCGCCCATTCCAGGAAGCCTCGGCAGTTTCGTTCTCGTACTACGAGGTCGATCCCTACGACGGCTTCCGGAAGATCGAAAAGGGGGAGTCGGCGAACCAGATACTCCATGGAACGCCGGCAGAGGCCCCGTCCTCTTCGACAGTGCCGGAGGGCCGGCGTCCCTGACCCGGAGCGTTCGCCGCAGAAATGAAGCCTCGTAGCTATATCGCTGGCGGATTCGCATTACTCGCAGCTGCTGCCCTGTTTTCCCAGCTGTGCTTTGCCTATTACGGGATTGTCGATCAGAGCGGCACCGATGCCCCTGTCGGCTTTATCGGTTTCATCCTGAATGTGTTCTTGATCGTGATTCAGTACATTCTCCAGCAATCGGCCCTAGCCTTGGGGAGCGAGTTCTCGGATGATTCGAAGAGTCGGTTTCGGAAATATTCGAAGTACGCTCTCGGCGTCTCTGGCATTCTATTGGCGATTCAGTCACTTACCATTTTCTCGTGATTGTGTCCGGGAAGAACAGACCTCAGCCGAACCAAGGGATCCGCAAGTAGCCGATGAAGATCCGACCGGACAAGTCACCCCTGTGCCACGCCGGCAGGAGGGCGCGGTTTCCAGGCGACGTCCAGCCAGCCGCCGCGACCGGAGCCGGTGGACGCGTCCGTTTTCCCTTCACCGTCCGCGATTCGTCGTGGCCGACCTGAGGCACCAGACACGATCACCGCCAACAGATGTCATCCTTCGCGATCTTCTTCGGCAAGGTTCTCGCCCCGTTGCTCATCAAGGGCACCGAGCTCGCCTGCATGGTGGCGACGCTCGCGGTCGCGCTCCTGGCGCTCCGAAGAGGGAAGAGAATTCACCCCGGGTGGATTGCTGCGGCGATCAGCGCAGAGCTGCTCGCGCGGTTCATCTACAGCATGGTCAATATCTCCAGCGGCAGGTACCCTTCTGCGGTCATGTTGCCCATGGGCATCTACCAGACTTTCCTCATGCGTCCGATGCCGTGGATCATCCTCGGCCTGGGCGTGTGGCGGGCTTGCCGGAGAGCGGAGGACTAGCCCGGTCGTCACCATCCGCGCCGGTATGAGGGCCAATTCCCGAAGCTGCGTCCGATTCCCGGCGTGGCGAACCTGAGCCGGCACAAGAACATGAAACAGATCTTTCTCGCGATGATGGCGCTGTCGTTGGTCGCGTGTTCGCGCCCGCGGGAGGACATCATCCGGGTGCGTTCGGATGATGCCGAGATGACCGCCGCGATCGCGGAGGCGCAGAGGACGCTGCCCGAGTTCTGGAGCGCGCGGGAGAAGGACGGCGGCGATTTCGCCGGCCTGTTGAAAGTGTACTTCAGTGACCCTGGGAACGACCAGGACGGTGAGCACATGTGGGTGTGCGTCACCGGCCGGGAGCCGCGCGGAGTTGCCGGAGTCCTGCTGGACGAGCCCGGTTGGGTGAAGTCCGTGAAGCAGGGGCAGAAGGTGCGTTTTCCGAACGATCGGATCACCGACTGGCTGGTGGTGCAGGGGGGCAAGGCGCACGGGGCCTATACAGTCCGCCTGCTGCGCAAGCGGATGAGCCCGGAGGAGAGGCGCCGGCATGACGAGGGGTACCCGTTTGCATTCGACTAGGGTGCGTCTGGCGGTTCCCGCGTGGCGTTGGGGGAGGCGCACCGGGCGGAAAACGAGGCGGGAGCGCGCGGAGCCCACCGCGTGCTCGCCTCTCCGCGACGGACGGTTATGCCGGATGCGGTGACGGCGCGTCGGGCGCGTTCTCCCTCCGCCGTCGGCGCGGCGAGCGGCGGACCGTCCGGACCGGTCGCCAGCGACGCAAGACCCATGCACCCCATCAACCTGCGCACGGAGGCCGCCAACGTCGGCCTCTTCGAATACAAGGAGCTCGGCCGCATGAACGGCCACTCCCTCACGCTGATCAAGGCCACCGCAGCCACGCTGGATTTCCACGCCCATCCAGACTCCGACGAGGTGTTCCTCGTCGTCGAGGGCGAGATGAAGCTCGAGTTCGAGGACCGCATTGTGCCGTTGAAGGCGGGCGAGCTGTGCATCGTCCCCAAGGGCGTGCGGCACCGTCCCATCGTCGAGACGGCCGTGACCAACCTCCTGATCGAGCAGGCGGGCACGCTCACGACCGACAACACGTTGCAGAAACCCTGACCCTCCATGATCGACTATCGCCATCCCGACCTCACCCAACACCCGCCCCGGAGCCCACGCGTGCGTCTCGGCGGGTTCGCCCATCTGCCGCGGTTGCTCGACAAGGCGCGGGCGCTCGCCGCGGGCAAACAGGGGGCGTACGAATATCCGGCGATGATGGACCGCCACTTCCTGGCATTCACCGGGATCGAGGCCGAGGCGTTGCTCGCCGAGGTGCGCCGCGACCGCTCCGACTGCGAGATGCTGGCGTGGGTGCTGCAGCACCTGCGCCCGGCGCGGCATGCCTCGGAGATCGCGCAGTGGTCGCAGTGGCTCGAGTCACTCGGGCCGGCGACGGCCAAGGGCCACGCGTGGCTGGCCGGCAAGCTGGGCGAGAACGGCCCGCAGCGGGAGGACATCACGACCTATTGCGAGCACCTCGCCCTCGACGACTACGTGGCCTTCGGCGGCCGCGGTTGAGCCGGAGGCGGGGTGCGCGTGCAGGCCGCCGGCCCGGGGGGCGGATGGTTGACGCTCGGAGGCCGGCCGGCATGCTTCCGCGCATGAAAGCGAAGTTCACGGCCATCATCGAAGCAGCGCCGGAGGGCGGCTTTTGGGCCATCTGCCCCGAGGTGCCGGGTGCGAACGGTCAGGGCGAGACGGTGGCCGCGGCAAAAAAGAGTCTGCGTGATGCCATCCGCCTCATCTTCGAGGATCGGGTGGCGAGAATCCGTTCCTGATTTCCTGAGTTCCAGATAGGTCGGTCTTCCTTCCGGCGGTTGGGTCCGGACTTGGTTCCCTTCGTTGCCTTCTGTCGGCCCGTTGCCGGGGCGTGCTGCGGGATTGTTTTCGCGCGCGGGGCGTGCAAGGTGGCGGCGATGGCCGTTTTGCCGCACGAGGACACGATTGTCGCGCTCGCCACTCCTTCCGGAGAGGCTGCGGTGGCGCTCGTGCGTGTGTCGGGCGGCGAGTGCGCGCGGCTGGCGCGGGAGATATTCGGGCGCGTTCCCCCACCCCGCCTCGCCCGCCACGCCGACTACCGCGACCGCGCGGGCGTGGTCGTGGACGACGTGCTCTGCACCTATTTCGCCGGACCGGGCTCGTACACGGGCGAGGATGTGCTGGAGATCGGCTGCCACGGAAGCCCGTACATCGCCGAGCGCGTGCTGGAGGACCTCGTGGCCCGCGGGGCGCGGCTGGCCGAGCCGGGCGAGTTCACCAAACGGGCCTTTCTGCACGGGCGGATGGATCTCAGCCAGGCCGAGGCGGTGATGGATCTCATCCACGCGCGCAGCGAACGCGCGCTCGAGGCCGCCAACCGGCAGCTGCGCGGCGCGCTCGGCAAGCAGATCGCGGCGGCGATCGAGCGGCTGGTCGCCGTGGTCGCGCAGGTGGAGGCGTACATCGATTTCCCCGAGGAGGATCTGCCCGCGGAGAACCGCACGCAGCTGCGCGACGCGGTGGCGGCCCTGCGCGCGGAGCTCGGGCGCCTGCTCGCCACGGCGCACTACGGCGCGCTGCTGCGCGACGGCGTGCGCACCGTGCTCGTGGGCGAGCCCAACGCCGGCAAGAGCAGCCTGCTCAACCGCCTCGTGGGCTGGGAGCGCGCACTCGTCAGTCCGGAGCCGGGCACTACGCGCGACTTCCTCGAGGAGACGCGCGTGCTCGGCGCGCACAAGGTCCGTTTCGTGGATACGGCGGGACTGAACGCCGCGCCCGGCGCGCTGGAGGCGCGCGGCATCGCGCGCACGCTCGAGCGCGCGGCGGAGGCCGATCTCTTCCTGGTGGTGCTCGACGCCACCCGCCCCTGCCCCACCCTGCCCGCCGCCGTGGCCGACCGGCTCACGGCCGCCAACACGGTGCTGGTGTGGAACAAGGCCGATCTGGCCGCACCCGGTCCCCTGTCGGCCGCCTGGGCCGGTTTTGTGAGCGTGGCGGTGTCGGCCCTGACGGGCGACGGCATCGAGGCGCTGGAGCGAGATGTCACGGAACTCATCGATAGAGAACGAGTTACGTTTGATGGTGACGTGATTGCCGTGAATGCGCGGCATGCCGGTGATCTCGCGGAAGCCACGCAGTGTCTGGCAGATGCGGAGGCGAAACTCGGCGATGTGGCGGTGGCGGCGGACGAATTGATGGCGTCGGATCTGCGTGGAGCGCTGGATGCGCTGGGGCGGATTGGCGGGCGCGTGGACCACGAACGGATCCTCGACAAGCTCTTCGCGAGCTTCTGCATCGGCAAATAGCGCGCCGCTCCCCTACTCTACTGCCGCGGAATTTCGGAGGATTTGACGGCAAAGTGCGAAAAGATCCTGGCGCGCCGAGTCACCGCAACTGACGTCTCCCGGCTTGAGTCCGTGCCCTCCGTGCAATCTGTGGTCGATATTCCGGAGTCATTGACCACGGAACGCACAGAACGCACGGATTCCGGAGTTCTCCAATCGGTGGCAACCCTACCGGCCCAGCAGCCTCGAGGCGAATTGGGCGCAGAAGCAAGTGATTCGAGGGATAGCTGTGCAGTTGTGCGGCTGTGTGCTCTCGGTGTTCTTGGCGGTAATCATGCGGGTCCGGTCCTGTTTCCTTCGTTGCCTTCTGGTGGCCGCGGGGTTTCGGCTGAGGGCCGATCATGGCGTACGTTTTCCAAGGCAAGGTCTTCGATGTGATCGTGTGCGGCGCCGGCCATGCCGGTTGCGAGGCCGCGCTCGCCGCGGCGCGGCTCGGGGCCGACACCCTCCTGCTCACCGGCAACCTCGACACCATCGCCCAGATGAGCTGCAACCCCGCGATCGGCGGCCAGGCCAAGGGCCACATCGTGCGGGAGATCGACGCCCTCGGCGGCGAAATGGCCATGAACACCGACGCCACGGGCATCCAGTTCCGGCTGCTCAACGAGTCCAAGGGTCCGGCGGTGCAGTCGCCCCGCGCACAATGTGACAAGAAAGCCTATCAGTTCCGGATGAAGCAGACCTTGGAGCTGCAGCCGAACCTGCTGGTCTTCCAGGCAACGGTCACCGGGTTGATCTATGACGGCGGCCGAGTGACCGGTTGCCGGACCAATCTCGACATCGATTTCCATGGGCGAACGGTGGTCGTCACCACCGGGACGTTTCTCCGGGGGCTCCTGCACATCGGCCAGAACAAGAACGAAGGCGGCCGGCTCGGGGATTTCAGCGCCCGGACGTTGTCGGCCAGCCTGCAGGAAGCCGGGATCGAGCTCCGGCGGCTCAAGACCGGCACGCCGCCGCGCGTCCTCGGGCGGAGTCTGGATTTCAGCCGGATGGAGGAACAGAAGGGCGATGAGCGGCCGACCTTCTTCGCGTTCCACGACACCCGGGAGCCCGGCGAGTTGTTCCACGTGGAACAATCCCGCGGCCAGCAGCGGCTGGGCTGGGCGCCGGGATCCGACCAGCTTTCGTGCTGGATGACCTACACGACCGAGCGCTCGGCTGAGATCGTGCGGCGCAACCTGCACACGTCGGCGATGTATTCCGGGCAGATCGAAGGGGTGGGGCCGCGGTATTGCCCAAGCATCGAGGACAAGTTCGTGCGGTTCGCCGACAAGCCACGTCATCTGCTCTTCCTCGAGCCGGAGGGGCGGCACACCGACGAGTATTACATCAACGGCCTCTCCACGAGCATGCCGCTGGAAGTGCAGATCGAGCTGGTGCGGAGCCTGCCGGGGCTCGAGCGGGCGGAGCTGGTCCGGCCGGCCTATGCCGTGGAGTACGATTTCGCGCCGCCGACCCAGCTCTGGCCGAGCCTGGAGTCGCGGAAGGTCGAGGGGTTGTTCTTCGCCGGCCAGATCAACGGCACCTCGGGCTACGAGGAAGCGGCGGGGCAGGGGGCGTTGGCGGGACTCAACGCCGCGCTGAAGGTCCGGGGCGTCGAGCCGCTGGTGCTCGGGCGGCACGAGGCCTACATCGGCGTGCTGATCGACGACCTCGTGACCAAGGGCACGAGCGAGCCGTACCGGATGTTCACCAGCCGGGCCGAGTATCGGCTGCTGCTCAACCACAGCTCGGCCGAGCTCCGCCTGCTGCCGCACCTGCGGCGTGTGGGAGCGGTGCCAGCGGGGCGGTTGGCTAGGATCGAGCGGAAGGCCGAGCGGGTAGGGCACTGGTTGAAGGCCTTGGAGACCGAGCGCTCCCAGGGCGCAAGCTGGGGCGACCGCGTGCGCCGGAGCGAGCCGGAGTCGGTGCTGCCTGCGGAGTTTCAGGCCGAGGTGGCGCCAGTACGTGACGAGGTGCTCTACCGGCTGCGCTACCGTGGCTACTTGGAGCGCGAACAGCGCAACATCGAACGGCTTTCCGGGCTCGAGCGGGTGAAGATCCCGGCCGGGCTGGACTTCAAGGCGGTGCGCGGACTCCGCAAGGAGTGTGCGCTGAAGCTGGCGGAGCTGCGGCCGGCCACACTTGGGCAGGCGAGCCGCATCAGCGGCGTGAGCCCGGCGGACCTGAGCGTGCTGTTGGTGTTGATCGAGGCGGGCAGGGCAGGGGAGCGCGGCGGCGAAGGGTCGCCGGCCGCCCCGGCCTCGTCCTCGTGAGGCGCCGGCGGTCGGTGCCCGGACGGTCGCGCAGGTAACATTCCGGTGACGGCCGGCTTTTCTCTGGAAAGCCTCGGCGGCGGAGCTAGCCTGCGTCACATGGCCGACACACGGTCGAAACGCATACTCATCGTCGACGACGAGCCCGACGTCACCGAGCTTGTGAGCTATCAGCTGCGGGCCAAAGGCTACACGGTCGAGACCCTCAACAATCCGACCCAGAGCATCGCGCGCATCCGCACCTTCCAGCCCGATCTCATCATTCTTGATGTCATGATGCCTGAGATCAGTGGCATCCAGATCTGTCGCATGCTGCGCGCCGATCCGAAGACCAAGGCGCTCCCGGTGGTGTTTCTCACCGCCCGTGCAGAGGAAGCGGATCGGGTGCTAGGGCTTGAGGTCGGCGGCGACGACTATATCTGCAAGCCATTCAGCGTTAAGGAGTTAGTTCTGCGCGTGCAAGGGTTACTCCGACGTCTATCCCCTGCAGAGGAAGGCGCGCCGAAACGCATGGAGCTCGGCGAAATCGTCCTCGATAGCGAGCGCCACGAGGCGACGATCAAGGGCGCGCCGATCGAGCTCACGGCGACCGAGTTCCGCCTCCTGCGCCTGCTCATGGTACGCAAGGGTAGGGTACAGACGCGCGAGCATCTCCTGCTGAACGTGTGGAATTACGAGACCGAGATCGAGACGCGGACGGTCGACACCCATATCCGGCGCCTGCGCGAGAAACTGGGCAACCAGGCCGATCTGATCGAAACCCTTCGTGGGGTTGGCTACCGCATGATTGATCCCCCGAGTTCCGCATGATGGTCTTCCTCCTCGTCCTTGAGTCATTGGTCATCGTGCTGTTGTTGAAGATCTTGCACAATGCGCGGCGGCGGCAGCGCGATCTGACTTCAGCACTGCGTGATCGAGCGCCGTACTTGGTGGATGAGGCCGGTGGAACGTTGAGCACGGAGTGGCGGACGACTGTCGCCGCCGCCAACGAGTTGATCACGGGTTGGCGCGAGGCGGAAGTCGCTCGCTCCGGCCAGCTGAATCAGCTGGAGGCCACCCTGGGTAGCCTGCGAGAAGGCGTGCTGGCGGTGGATGAAGGGAATGGCATCCTGTTGGCCAACAAAGCCTTGGCAGAGATATTTCCCAAGGCTCCTTTCGTGCTGGGGCAGCGCATCGAGACGGCAATTCAGAGCAGCGCGTTTTCGGCGTTTCTCGACCATGTGCGCCAAGGAACCGCGGGCACGCGGGTCGAGCTCGAGTTCGCCAGCGATAGCGGACCGGTGTGGGTCGAGGCAACTGGCGCGATCATTCCGGCTTGGGATGGCAGCCGGGCGCGTTGGGTGCTCTGCGTACTCCACGAAGTCACGCGACAGAAACGCCTCGAGGCGATGCGCAAGGAGTTCGTGGCCAACGTCTCCCATGAGTTGCGCACACCGCTGAGTGTCATCAAGGGATTTGTCGAGACCCTGGTCGACGGGCATCGCGAGATTCCCGAGGCGGACCGGGATCGTTTTTTGCGCACGATCCAGCGGCACACGGACCGTTTGCATCTGATCCTTGAGGATCTCCTCACACTCTCTCGCCTGGAGTCGCGGAACTCCGGGCTGCGGCTTGAACTGACCGACATTACCCGGCTCCTCCGCGAGTTGGTGGCCGCCTACCAGCAGCGCGCCGCCAAGTCGGGTCATCGCATCGACCTCGATCTCACGGCCGCGGTACCTTCCCTTGCTGCGGATGCGGTGCGGCTGCATCAGGTCTTCGACAACCTCCTCGACAACGCGCTCAAGTACACGCCGGCGCAGTCGCTAATCGCGGTCCGTACGGACCTCGCCGGCACTGAACTCGAGATCCGCATCACCGACAATGGTCCGGGGATACCCGCCAAAGATCTGCCCCACATCTTTGAGCGCTTCTATCGCGTGGACAAAGGCCGCTCGCGTGAGACCGGGGGCACCGGTCTCGGTCTGAGCATTGTCAAACACATCATCCTGCTGCACGGCGGCCGGGTTTGGGCCGAGAGTGTTCTGGGGCAGGGGACGACCATGGTTGTTGCACTCCCGCTTGCGGCCCCGGGCCTCCCATCTGCGTTAACCGACGCGTCGTGACCAACCCCATCATCGCGCGGACCACAGGGGAGGGGTCTGTTGTTCTGTTGCCACTTTTGGGTTGTCAGCCATCGCGGTGCTTCGGTCCATGGATGTGCCATGCAATTTCACCCCGGCGCCAAGCCCGAGTTTGTCCGCCACGTCGAGTCGCGCCTTTCGCGCCTCCGTGACGAACTTCCGGCCATTCTTCCTGCTCCGCCGGCGGTAATCACGCTCGAGATCGGCTGCGGGCATGGACATTTCCTCACTCGCTATGCCGAGACCCACCCGGACCGTTTCTGTCTCGGCATCGACATCCTCAACGATCGGCTCGAGCGAGCGACGAAGAAGCGCGACCGTGCCGGACTGAAGAACCTCCATTTCCACAAGGCGGAGGCTGCCGAGCTTCTCGAGTGCCTGCCGGCCGGAGGATTGTTCGACGCTGTCTTCCTGCTTTTCCCGGATCCGTGGCCGAAGAAGAGGCATCACAAGAACCGGCTGGTCCGGGCCGACTTCATGACGGCGCTTGCGGCCCACATGGCTCCGGGGGGGCGGTTCTTTTTTCGCACCGATCACAGCGAGTATTTCGCCGCCGGGCGCGACGTTGTCGCGCAGCACCCCTGCTGGCAGATCGAACCTGCGGCGCCGTGGCCTTTCGAGGAGGCGACGGTTTTCCAGCTTAAGGCTCCCGCCTACGAGTCGCTCGTGGCGATCGCCAAGCCCCTTTGACGAGCCCTCGGGCATACCGCTCTCGGGGGGCCGAACTGGAGAATGTGCCGATCCCGTTCGGCGACCTAATCCCTTCGCGTGCTCTAATGAGCGAGCGTTGTAGCTGCCTTTACATAAGTGTTTAGGGTTTGCGGCGACGCATTACCTAATAGTTCTCGTGGCCGTGTGCTTTTCATTCAGCGGCTTCGAAGTTTGACCCGATCAGCCACTTCCGCTTTCCCTCCCTTCCTCGCGCCCACACTCACATGGCCGGTAGAGTCATTTCCTGCGCACTGTTTACCCTGTCTGTCATCGGCGTTGCTCACGCCGAAGGCGGCGTTGAAAAGGCCGCGGTAAAGCTTTTCGACATTCCGGGCACCCATCTCCCGGTCACCAACAGCATGGTCACCGGCTGGGTCGTCTCGCTGGTCATCCTCATCGGCCTGCGGCTGCTGGTGAAGAAGCCGCAGCTGATTCCCTCGCGCGGACAGGCAATCGTCGAGAGCGCGCTCGAAGGTCTGCGCGGGCTCTACCAGCCGATCGTGGGCAAGAAGGCGTTCGGCGCCTCGTTCCCGGTGCTGGTCTGCCTGTTCTTCTTCATTCTCCTGCAGAACTGGAGCGGCCTGATCCCCGGGGTCGGCAGCGTGGGCTACGGACATGTGGTTGATGGCAAATTCCATGTCACCGAGGCGTTGGTCCGGCCCTTCAATGCCGACTGGAACGGCACCATCGCGCTCGCCTGCATCGCGATGCTCTCGTGGCTGGTCATCAGCGTGCGCTATGCCGGTGTGAAGCACATGCTGTACGACTGGTTCGGCAACAAGGCCGACAAGAGCGAGATCGCGGCCTACATCTATTACCCGCTGTCGCTGATCTTCATCATCGTCGGATTCATCGAGATCGTCTCGGTCATGATCCGTCCGGTTACGCTCTCGGTTCGTCTCTTCGGCAACGTCTTCGGCGGCGAGAACCTCCTCCACGCCACGAACTTCGCGTTTCCGTTCTATTTCCTCGAGACGCTGGTGGGCTTCGTCCAGGCGCTCGTCTTCACCCTTCTCCTGAGCGTCTACATCGGCCTCCTCTGCAACCATGGCGACGAGGAGCACGGCCACGAGGGCGCGCACCACTGATCCCTTTTCCGCCCGGGACCGTGCCACACAGATGTGCGGACGGGCGGACGTAACAACCAACCCAAGCAACCACACATGACCACCATCATTGCTGAAGCAGCAGTCGGAGTAACCGGCAACATCGCCAGCGCCGCCGGCGTCTTCGCCGCCGCCATCGGCGTCGGCCTCATCGGCTTCCGCGCCTGCGAATCCGTCGGCCGCAACCCCGGCGCCTCGGGCAAGATCCTCGTCCAGTCGATCCTGGGCATGGCGCTCGCCGAAGGCCTCGGTCTGCTCGCGCT
>JAEXPG010000062.1 GCA_023447015.1 Verrucomicrobiota bacterium | reverse complement strand
GGTGATGGATCTCTGCCGCAAGAATGGCCTGAACACGATCCGCCTGCAGACCCGCTGAGCGGGGCGGGCGACGGTCCTCAGGTTTGCGTCGGCCGGTCCGGCTCCCGGCAGATTCCCTTCGTCGCTGAGGTCAGAGCCTCGACGAACGCCGGCGGATCATCGGGCGAGACGACGATCTTGCGGTCGCCGAACGCGAGCACGACGGCGTTGGCCGGATCGGTGAGGTAGGCGCGATAGCGCCCGATGACGGAATTGCGGTAGAGCCCGATGAAGCAGAACAGCCCGCCGTTTCCGAGCAACCGGATTGAGCCCATCGTGGCGTGCGGGTTGGCCTCGAAGGCCGAAAGCTGCGTCAGGTCGAATCTGGTCGCCCAGCCGAGGCGGTGCACCAGCAGCCGACCGTCGCGCACGCTGTAGCCGTTCACGGAGAAGACCAGGCCGGCGGAGATCACGCCCGCCAGCACGAGCGGGATGGCGGCGGCCGGCAGGCCCGCATGCGCGGTGGGGAGCGGCAGGAAGTTGAGCGCGATGGCGAGGCCGATCACGGCGATCGTCATCACCTTGACGGAGCGGCCCCAGGGGGCGCGGAAGTGGGTGCGCACCTCGCCTCCCCGCAGGCTGCCCGCAGGGAGTCCGAACGCCTCGGCGATCAACCGCAGCGTTTCTGCCGAGGCCTCCGTGCCGGACTCGATCCGCTGGACGGTGCGCGGACTCAGCTTGGCGCGCTCGGCCAGCTGTTCCTGGGTCCAGGAGCGCTTCTGGCGTTCGAGTTTGATGCGAGAGGAACAGGTCATGTCGTTGGGTTCGTTCATAGCGCCGTGATCCTAGCCGGCAACGCCCGCCCGCACCACGGCACCAACCCGACAGTTGCCCGACAACCGGGCGCAAACCCCGCGACTTGTCTCGGGCGGTGCGGTTTTGGGCGCCCGGTGAAGGGGCACGGAGCAGCCGGGGCGGCGCGCGCCGGGGATCAGGCGCGCTCGCGCGAGGACTGCTGCTGGTCGAGGTCGGCCCAGCGGCCGGCGGCGAGCAGCACGACCGCCCAGGTGACGAGGATCGCCGGGTTCTGGAAGACGAAGTCGCCCCAAGCGTGGACCACGGTCAGACCGGCGCCGAACAGCACGGGCAGGGCCAGCGGGTTGGCCCAGAACCGGCGGCGCAGCAGCTGCCAGACGAGCCAGCCGAGGCCGGCGGCGAGGAGCGCGGAGCCGACCAGGCCGAACTCGATCGGATACTCGAGCAGGTCGTTGTGGGCGTGTTCCCAGAGCTTCCGCCGCTCGACTCCGGCGTAGTAGATCTGCGGGTGGCGGTAGAGGTGCTGCGGGAAACCGAAGCGGAAACAGCCGGCACCCCAGCCGAGGACCGGGCGCTCCTGGAGCATCTCGGTGGCGGCGGCGGCGGCCTCGGTGCGGTCGCGGGCGGAGGCCACGGGGTCGACGAGCATGTCCTCGAAGCGGTGCCAGATGTTCTCCGCTTTGAGCGAGTAGAGGCCGACGCCGATGAAGCCGCCGAGGAGGACGACGAGGCCGAGGATGACGAGGCCGTTGCGCTGGTGGGCGGGCTGGCGGAATTGCGACCAGAAGAAGGCCACCCCCGTGAGCAGGGTGAACGCGAGCAGGGTGATTGCCGAGCCGCGGGAGAGGGTGAAGAGCACCATCACGCCGAGGATGACCGCGCCGAAGGTGAAGACGCCGGCGGGACTGGACTTCTCGAGGCGGCGGTTGGAGCGGGTGTAGTACCACCACGCCAGGCCGGCGGCGATGGCGAGGATGAGGTTGAGGTAGGCGCCGGCGTGGTTGCGGTAGATGAAGCTCGCGACGAACGACAGGCTGCTGCTCTTCACGAGCCAGAAGATGCCCTTGGCGTGCGTGAGCTGCTGGGCCAGGCCGAGGAGGGCCAGCAGCACGCCGTTGGCGACGAGGAAGGTGAAGAGGAGGCGGAACGTGAGGCGGCGCATCAGGCCGATCCAGACCGTGCAGAGCGTCAACCACACCGAGGCGTGGATGAGCAGCGAACGCCACGGGCCGCCGATGGCGAACGGGACCTCCATGCCGCTGGGCAGCCACGCGAGGGGGCGGGCCTCCTCGATCCACCAGTAGGATGGGTTGCTGCGGTAGACCCAGGCCGGGTTCGCGCCCTGGACGGCGATGTACGCCAGCACGGCTAGTCCGATCCAGAACAGGGGGAAACGCCAGAGGCGTTGCAGGGGCCGCACCCGCACCGGTTCGCCGGAGGTCTGCGCCTCGGAGTAGGTGCGCGGCAGCGCGCCGACAATGAAGCCGATCAGCGCCAGGCCGAAGCTCGTGCACTGGCTCCAGAGATGCATCGTCCCCAGCGCCCACGGCAGGAAGCAGAGGTGGAGCGTCACCCAGAAGAGCGTCCACTTCTCCTGCGGATGCAGCTCGAGCTGGTGGCTGCGCGGCCGGAAGCGGTCGACGAGCGCACCCGAGCCGGGCCGGGCGGGCGGCTTCGCCGGGAGTCTGGACTCCGCGGTGGCGCCGGACGGGATCTTCGCCTCGGACCGGGCTGCGGTGGGCTGGGGGCGCGCACCGGGCTGCGGCGCCGCCCCGGCTGGGGTGGTGGGCGGCGGTGCGTCCGGTCGGGGCGCAGGTGTCGGAGGTTGTTTCGCCTCGGTCCGGTCCGCCGAGGCTGGTTGGGCCGACTTCGGCGGCACCGTTGCCCCGGCCTGGGAGGCGGGTGCGGATTGCGGCTCGGGCCTGGGCTTGGGTTGGTTTCTCCGGTGGGGACGCACGGCGCGATTTAGCGGACGGCGTGGATTGCGGTCGAGTGGGTTTTGCGCTCGTGAATCGTGTGCCGGCTGCCCGGGACGCTCGGAGGCGGTGCTGTGGGGGCGGTGTTCTCCGGCCTGCTGGGTGAAGCCAGCGCCGGTGCGCCGCCGCCACGCTCCACCGGCGACTTCACGGCGGACCGCGCCATTTCCGCGACGCGCCCTAGGGCACGACCGAGAGCGCGGCAGTCGCTGAGGTCCTGGTGCCGGAGGGATTGGTCGCCACAACCGTGTAGAGGGCGCCGTTGTCCTGCGTGGTGGTGGCTGGTGTGGTGTAGGTGGGGCGGATTGCGCCGGGGATGGCGACGCCGTTCCTGCACCACTGGAGCATCGGTGCCGGCGTGCCGGAGGTGGCGACGCTGAACGTGGCGGGCTGGCCTGTGGCGACCGTGGCGGCCGTGGGCTCGGTTGTGATCTTGGGGGCGGATGGCGGCATCACGATCTCCGGTCCGGAATGAGAGAAGAGCCACGAGAACAGGTCGGGGTTCTCGAACAACAGGTGCCCCTCGTGGCCGCGCCCACGGTAGAGGGAGAAACGCGCGACGGGGGCGCCGTTGATCGTGATGGTCGAGACGTCGGCCACCAGATCGGCCGGGTAGGGGTTGGGGACGAGACCGTTGCCCGCGCTGCGGACGGTGATCGTCTCGACGCCGCCCTGGGCAAGCCGGATGGGGCGCAGGTAGTTGTAGGCCTCGATGGCGAGCGCCGTGATGTTGGGGGAGTCCACCTCGCCGACGTGAATCCAAACCGGGCTGAGCGCCAGCGAGGCGTGGATCTCCGGGAAGTTCACTGCGGACGGCGACCCCCCTGCGCCGCGACAGACCGCTGCGAAATGCGAACCGGTGGCCACATGGTACGCGTGGCCCATGTGGTAGGATCCGGATCCGCCCATGGAAAACCCGACCAGATAGATCCGGTGACGGTCGATGTTGTAGCGTGTGCTGAGATCGATGATCGAGGCGATCACCATGGCCTTCGCAGTCGGCGCGCTCCAATCGCCCGTGCCCGGGCAGACCGGAACATAGACGAACGCGGGGAACTCCGTGCTGGAGGTCAGATCCTGGACCTGGCCCGGTGCGCGGGCCTCCCCGTCATGCAGCCCGGCCGGATCGCTGGAGGGGCCGGCGGCGTGGAGATAGACGAGCAAGGGGAAGGATTGGGATCGGTCGGCATTGTAGCCGGCCGGAGCCTTGAGATGATAGTAGTGGGTCTCCGGAGGCGTGGAGGCTGCACCGTCCACATCGATCGCGGCGGAGCACAACTTGTAGAAGGTATCGGGCGCCGCCTCCGTGAAGGTGTACCCGAGGGGGTTCGCGCCCCGCGCCACTTCGGCGCCGTCGGACAGACCGTCGGAATCGGAGTCGGCTGACGTCGGCGACGTCCCATAGAGCGACTCCTCCCAGTCGTTGAGTCCGTCGGAATCGCGATCCGCGTCGGTGGCGACCACGCGCCAGAACTGCCGCGCTGCCGTGGGCGAACCGGCGGCGCGGACGATCGGCTCGTACTGGTTGTTGCGGCCGACGGGTTCGCCGGGCAACGCGGTCCACGCGGCGAGATCGGGGGAGAACTCGAGCTGGTAGTGCTTCCCGGTCGTGCCGGTCCAGCGGAGGGCGAGGTTGCCCTGGGCGTCAGACCACGGGGTGGCGATGAGACGGCTGTCCGCCGAGAACGGGTCGGTGCCCGCGGCGGCCTCGGCGAAGTTGTCGGCGCCGTCGCCGTCGGGGTCGGCGGTGGGCGCGCCAGCGGACGGGTGGAGCGCCCGCCAGAGGTCGGAGACTCCATCGTTGTCCTGATCGATCGCGGCCGGGAGCGGGGCGAGGGCGAGCGTGGCGGAGAGAATCAGCAGGGCGGAGGGGATCGGGGACTTCATCGGATGGCGAAACCGGTGTGTATCCGGCGCTTGGTTTGGCGCGTCGATGGCGAATGCCTCGTCGGGCGCCCGCGGCGGGACGTTTTACACCCTGTTGGCGAATCGAGGATGCCGGTGGCGGGCCGGTCGTTCGCCGGAGGGTGGCGCCTGTGCTGATCCGGTTGTGGCGCCGAGGGCCGGGGTGGCCCCAGTCTGCGGAGGAAGACCGCAAAGGCCTTGTC
>JAEXPG010000061.1 GCA_023447015.1 Verrucomicrobiota bacterium | reverse complement strand
TGAAGCCGGGTTTGCGGCGGTTGAATCCAGAGTGCGGATTGAAGATGAAGCAGAACCTCGGCATGCGGCGGCGGAGGCCGGAGCTTGGTGGCCGATGCACCCAATGCGAGGCGAATGTGGTTTGGCGAGCGGCCCGGCGTTGCGTGGCCAGCTGGCGCGCTCCCTCAGGTTGGCGCCGGGGCCGCCAATCAGAAGCTGCCGTGGGACGCCTGACGGTAACGCTTGGTCGCGGCCAGGGTTCCGTTCACCATCAGGAGCTCGGTCGTCTCTGTCACATAGTCCTGGACCTGCTGGAGGATGGGGATCTGCGTCATCTGGACTCTGCCGGAGGCGTCGACATAGGGTGCATCATCGCGCGTGCCGACGGCCACGTTGCGCACACCGGTCGACACGCGGTAGCTGTAGAACCAGACCTCCGACTGAACCTCGGCCTGCTTCTGTTTGAGTGTTTTGACCCGGTGCGGTTCTCCGATGCACGCGCGCACCTGTTCCGCGCTCATGCCGACCTCAAGCTTCGGCCGAGCTGGTTTGGCCGGCAGGGATCCGGTGTCCTTGGGGGCCGCGTTCTCGGCTACGACCGTCCAGGGACAGAGTGCGAAGCCGAGCAGGAGGAGGACGACTGCGCCATGGTGCTGGAACGGGAGGCGGCGAGGCGGAAGGAACGTCTGCATTTGGGATGCGTTGGACTGCATCGAAGGGTTCCGGCAATGGCGAGGAAAAGGCGGGCCGCCGGCGCCGACGTCCCACCCCGCCGGCATGGACCGCGCCGACCTCCGGCCGCGGCTCCGTGCGAAGTATGTTCGCGGCCGCGCCGAGGCCGTACGCGGGGATCGGCGGACTTGGTCAGTCGTAATTTCGGCTGCTGCTGCGGTAGCGCTTCGCGGCGGCGAGAACCCCGTCGACGATCAACAATTCGGTGGTCTCCTCCAAGTAGGTCCGCTCTAGGCCGTAGACGGGCTCATCGAGCATTTTCGCGGTGCCGGAGACCGGGTCGACGTAGGGGACTTGGCGGGTGCTCGTGGCGACCGGAGTGCAGCCGGCGGGTCTGCGGAAGCGATAGTACCAGACTTCGGCGGTGGCTCGTTCCTGCTTGAGGCGTTTGATCTTCTGCGGCGCGCCGATCAAGGCGCGGACCGTTTCGGCCGACATGCCGATTGCGATGGTTGGTCGTGCGGGTGCAGGTGCGGTGGTGCCGGGAGGAGGCGGCGGAGCGACGGACTTGCCGCAGGCCGGCCACGCGCCGAAGGAGAGAAGGGCGAAGAGGATGATCAGCGAACGGGCCTGGCGGGCCCGGGGCGATTGGCGCAGTTGCTCGAAGGATGTTTTCATTTGCGGAGGAGAGTCCGGATGAGGCCGACCGCCGTGAGGGCGAGGGCGAACCAAGGCGAGAACGCTCCGCCGCCACCGCCGCCGGAGGACGGGGTGGTGGGAGTGGTCGGCGTGGTGGGGGTGGTCGGAGTTGTCGGCGTGGTCGGCTCGACGGCGGCGGCGAGCGTGAGCGAGGTGACGGTGCCGTCGGCCGCAATGCGGCGGATTTCCCCGTTGCCGGTGTCGGCGACGTAGAGGGTGCCGGTGGCGCCGACGACGATGCCGCGGGGTTGGTTGAAGAGCGCGGCGGTGCCGGCGCCGTTGGCCCAGCCGGCGATGCCGGCCTCGCCCGCGAACGTCGAAACGACTCCGGCCGGGGTGATTTTGCGGATGGTGCAGTTGCCGGTGTCGGCGACGAAGACGTTGCCGGCGGTGTCGACGGTGATGCCGGCGGGTTGGTTGAAGAGGGCGTTGGCGCCGGTGCCGTTGAAGCTTCCGCTGATGCCCGGCGAGCCGGCGAGGGTCGTGACCACGCCGTTTGTCGCCACTTTTCGGATGGTGTGGTTGAAGGTATCGGCCACGTAGAGGACGCCAGCGGAGTCGACGGCGAGCGCCTTCGGGCTGTTGAAGCGTGCGGCGGGGCCGGTGGCGTCGGTTTCGCCGCTGGCGCCGGCCGAACCGGCGAACGAGGTGACCACGCCTGTGGCGGTGATCTTGCGGATGGTGTGGTTGAAGGTGTCGGCCACGAAGAGGGTACCGGCGGAATCGATGGCGATGCCCTCCGGCGAGTTGAACGAGGCGGCGGAGCCGGTGCCGTCGGCGCTGCCGCGCACGGATGGCGAGCCGGCAAGCGTGGTGACCACACCGGCGGCGGTGATCTTGCGGATAGTCGCGTTGCCGGTGTCGGCGAGGTACAGCGTGCCGTCGGATGCGGCGGCGACTGCGCCGGGGAAGTTGAAGCGCGCCGCGGCGCCGGAGCCGTCCTGGCTGCCGGTCTCGCCGACGGTGCCAGCGAAGGTCGAGACCACGCACGTGGTGCTGATCGAGCGCAGGACATTGCGCGCGGTGTCGGTGACGCGCAGCGCGCCGGCGCTGTCGGCGACGAGACCGACAGGTCGTTGGAGCAGGGCAGTGCCGCCGGTGACGGAGAGGGCGACGGCGGCGGAGTGGGCGGTGCCGGCGGAGTTGGTGACGACGCAGCGGAACTGATCGCCGGACATCGCGGCGGCGGCTCCGGTGACGGTCAGCGTCGCGGTGGCGACGCCGTGGTAGCTGCCGCCTTCGGCGAGATCGGCCCAGGCGGATGAACCGGCGGCGAGGCGTTGCCAGCGGAAGGTTGGCGCCGGGTTGCCGCCGGCGGATACCGTGAAGATGGCGCTTTGGCCCGAGGCGACGGAACGGGCCTGGGGTTCGGCGAGAATGCGTGAGCCGGTGCCCGGAGTTGCGAGGAAGACCGGTGCGGAGGCGATGCTGCCGAGGGCATTCGTGGCGGTGAGGGTGTAGAGCCCGGAGTCGGCCGGCTGGGCGTTGGTGATCGTGAGGATGGCGGAGGTGGCGCCGGAGATGCGGCCGCCATCGGTGAGCGCGGTGTTGTCGCGACTCCATTGGAGAGACGGATACGGATAACCAGAGACCGCGGCCGAGAGTGTGGCGGTTGCCCCGACGGCGGGCGCGGTGTCGCCGGTGATGGTGCCGATGGTGGGCGCCTGCTGCGCCGGAGCGCGGACAAACACGCGGCGCGGCGGCGTGGTGCGGCGGGTGGTGCCATCGGCGAGGGTGACGAGGGCGTGGTAGACGGAGTAGCCGGCCGAGGTGGCGGTGTGGGTGACGGCGAGCGGGGCGGTGTCGGTCGGCGTGGTGCGGCGCAGGAGGGTGTCGCCCTCGTAGAACTCGATCGACGACCAAGCGACGCCGGGCGTGCCGAGCGTGTAGGTTACCGGAGTGCCGTACGCGATCGGACCGGCGCCGGAACTGAGCGTGGCTGTCTCCGTGGGTTTTCCGTGGCTCGCGTAGGCGCGGAAGATGAACGCGAGACGCCGGCTGGGGAGCCAGCCGGCGGTGGTGCGGTCGTGCGGGTAATCGGAGTAGGCGGTGATCTCCGCGAGGCCGGCCAGGTGCGAGGTCGGTTCGACCAGCCAGCCCTCGGATTCGGCGACGGGGCGCAACGCGACGGAGCCGGACTGGGGGGATGCGTTCGCCGGGTAACGGCGGGCGAAGATTTCGGCGGCGAAGGGGAGGATGAGCTCGAAGGAATCGCCGTAGACATGGCCGATGCCCTCCTGCTCGGCCCAGGCCCAGAGTGCGCCGCGGGGGCGGTTGCCATCGAAGAGGTCGCGGACGTTGGTGCGGCGCTCGGTCGTGTCGGCGCCGCCGGCGAGCAGCAGGCCGGGCGTGGCCAGGGCGGCGGCGGCGGGGCGGGTGTCGTTGTAGCCGCGGCCCTCGTTGGCGGCCATGGCGATGGTGCGGGCTGGCTGAAGCGTATTGAGACCGTAGGACATGCAGCCGCCGTTGGAGTGGCCGACGGGAAGCCACGGCACGGTGCGGATCTCCGGGTGCCCGCTGGCGGTCGCGAGCTGCGAGAGGCCGGCGTCGAACGCCGAATATTCGTTGGGCGTGCCGGGGAAAAACGCGTCCCACATGGCGGTGCCGAGCACGGCGAAACCCATCGACTCCGCGAGCGCGACCATCTCGGGATCGGTCGCCATGCCGCGGAGATCGGAGTTCGAGCCGTTGCCCCAGATCAGCAGACCGCGGACGACGGGGACGGAAGCGGGGATGTTGAGGCGGAGGGCGCGGCCGGTTGAATCGCCGGGGACCGAGTACTCATAGGTGGCGGCGGCGAGAGGCGCAGCGGCCAGCAGGGCGGCGAGGCCGAAGCGGCGCAGACGGCGGGCGAGGCCGAGCAGCGCCAGGGCGCCGAGGAAACCGAGCCCGAGGTCGCCACCGCCACCACCACCACCGCCGGAGGACGGGTTGGTGGGAGTCGTGGGAGTGGTGGGGGTGGTCGGAGTTGGCGGCGTGGGCGGCTCGACGGCGGCGGAGAGCGTGAGCGAGGTGACGGCGCCGTCGGCGGAGATGCGGCGGATTTCCCCGTTGCCGGTGTCGGCGACGTAGAGGGTGCCGGTGGCGCCGACGACGATGCCGCGGGGTTGGTTGAAGAGCGCGGCGGTGCCGGTGCCGTTGGCCCAACCGGCGATGCCGGCATCGCCCGCGAGCGTCGAGACGAGTCCGGCCGGGGAGATCTTGCGGATGGTGCAGTTGCCGGTGTCGGCGACGAAGACGTTGCTGGCGGTGTCGACGGTGATGCCGGCGGGCTGGTTGAAGAGAGCGTTGGCGCCGGTGCCGTCGAAGCTGCCGCTGATGCCCGGCGAGCCGGCGAGGGTCGTGACTGTTCCGGTTGTCGCCACTTTACGGATGGTGTGGTTGAAGGTGTCGGCGATGTAGACGGTGCCCGCGGAATCGACGGCGAGCGCCTTCGGGCTGTTGAAGCGCGCGGCGGCGCCGGTGGCGTTGGCTTCGCCGCTGGCGCCGGCCGAACCGGCGAACGAGGTGACCACGCCTG
>JAEXPG010000581.1 GCA_023447015.1 Verrucomicrobiota bacterium | reverse complement strand
GGCCATGCCCTCCCCGGCGCTCACGGTTTCCAGGTTCGCGAGGACAACGACCCGCCCACCGAACGGCTCCTCCGCTGGCCGGACAATGATCGGGTTCTCCAACGGTGCCTCGGCCGCCGCGGCCACCCAGCGCCGGGACGCCTCATCAAACCCGATGGTGGTCATGTAGTGTCGCTGCTCCTGGAAGAAATCGCCGGCGATCATGGCGCCAAGCTGGTCGGATCCGCCGCTGTTGTTGCGCAGGTCCATCACGATCCCACGCACGCCCTGGGCAGCCATTTCTGCCACCGATTTTCTGGCTTCGCCCACAAACGCCATCAGGAGCGGCAGGGCCTCCTCGATGGAGGCGTTGCCCGGGATCTCCGGCATCATGCTCTGGAGACGCAGCACGCCGATCCCGTCGGGACGGATCGTGCCCGCGGGCCACATCGAGGTGCCTGCGATCGTGCAATACCGGCTGTACGCCAGATCGAGCGGCCGCTCCAGGGCCGACGCCGCCCGCGCCGTCAGTTCGACCGTGGTGCGCCGGGCCCCGGCTCCGGGTGGAGTGAAGTCCACGACCGCCGTCCGACCCACCGGGCCGCGCACCAACGCGCGCTCCTGCAGCAGTCGCCGCGCCTCCGCGGTCGCCGTCGGCGGCGCCCAGACCAGATCCGCCCCGGCCAGCACCTCGTCGATCGGGCGGCCGTTCCATCCATGGATCCGCGAGCCCCACACCAGGCCCGATCCGGCCAGCGCGTCATCAACCTGTACCACAAGCACCGAGCCGTCGTCGCACCGCGCAATCTCGAGACCGAAGTAGCCGCCGATCTGCCGGCGCATTGCCGCGTCCCGCGCGGCCAATCCCAGATCGCCGTCCTCTCGCGTGGGATCCACCACGAACGCCACATGCCCGTCGCGGAGCGTCTCCGTGACAAAGCGGCGCCACGCCAGGTAGGCATCGGCCAGATCGCCGGACGCCTCGGCGTCCTCGAACGACTTCCGATAGCGCGCCCGCACCTGCTCCCAATCGATGCCCTTGTGCTCGGCAATCGGGTACCGGACCTTGAGCAGGTCGATCGTGGCGTCGAAGGCCTGCGGCCACGGCCGGTCGCTCAAATCCTGGTTCGCGGCCAGGGCCGGATCGGATGCCGCGCGCACCTCTGCAGCGACCCAGCCCGCCATCGACAGCGAGATGAGCAGCGCCACCGCCGCACCACCGCGCCGAACGGCCGCTCGGTCTCGCCCGCTCGAATGGCTCCCGCGCGGCACCATGCTGTTGCGCCGGATAGTCCAGGGCCGCAGCAGCGAGCAGCCGTCCGCCGCGCTCCGCAGAACGAAATTGAGAAGATTGTGCATACGCCCGACTTCTGCCCCACCGCACGCCGACACACAGCAGCAACACAACCAACGGTGTCGGCCCCTGACGAAGCCGCCGGTTTTGCCGGATGGCCGGTGCACCTTCATGGCCTCCGGCGGCACGCGCGAGCCCCGCCCTTGCCCGTTGACATCGCTGCGTTTCTCAAGACCTCTTGGCCGCATGCCCGAGCAAGCCGTCCTGCTGGTCAATCTCGGTTCGCCCGCCTCCACCTCCGTCGCCGATGTGCGCCGTTACCTGCGCGAGTTCCTCGGCGACGAGCGCGTGATCGACTATCCGGCGTGGTTCCGCTGGCTGCTGCTCGAGGGCATCGTCCTGCGCGTGCGCCCGAAGAAGTCCGCCCACGCCTACGAGCAGGTCTGGACCCCCGAGGGCGCGCCGCTCGTCGTGACCACGGAGAAGGTGCGCGCAAAGCTCGAGGCCGCAGTCGGCATCCCCGTCGTCGCCGGGATGCGCTACGGCGAACCCTCGATCGCCGGCGCCCTCGCCAAGCTCCGCGAATCGGGCGTGCGCCAGGTCTTCCTCGTCCCGCAGTACCCGCACTACGCGATGTCGAGCTGGGAGACGGTCGTCGTGAAGGTCTACGAGGAGGCGAAGCGCGTCGCCCCGGACCTGCAGTTCACCACCGTGCAGCCGTTCTTCGCCGACACCGACTACATCGCGGCGCTGCACGCCGTCGCCGAACCCGACCTCGCCGCCGGCTTCGACCATCTGCTCATCAGCTTCCACGGCGTGCCGGTGCGGCACCTGCGCAAGGCCGACTCCTCCCGCGCCCACTGCCAGTGCGTGCCGGATTGCTGCAACGTCGCCAGCCCCGCCCACGCCACCTGCTATCGCGCCCAATGCCTCGGCACCGTCCGCGCCTTCACGCAGCGCGCGGGCCTGCAGCCGAACCGGTTCTCCTTCTCCTTCCAGTCGCGCCTGCCGGGCGAGCCGTGGCTGGAGCCGTTCACCGACCGCGAACTGGTCCGTCTCGCCCAGTCCGGGGTGAAAAGGCTTCTGGTGATGACCCCGGCCTTCACCGCCGACTGCCTCGAGACCCTTGAGGAGATCGCGGTCGAGGGCAGAAAGACCTTCCTCGAGGCCGGGGGCGCCGCCTTCAAGCAGATCCCCTGCCTCAACGACCACCCGGCGTTCATCGCCTTCCTCGCCCGGCGAACGCGCGCCTGGCTATCGACCTGACCCCGCGCGGGCCGGGACAAGGGGGCCCCAACGGAGCCGTGGCGCGAAATCGGACACTGGCGACACCGCCTGTGCTTACTCTTTTTTCACAAATTCCGGATTGGGTCGTACCCGGAATCCTCTAGCTTTCCGGCTCCACACCGCACCGCGCCGCCCAGCGCGCCAATTTCAGCCCTGAAAAACAGCCCACCGTGAGCGACGAGGCCATCCTCCTTCTCACCGCCAACGGCACGATCCAGTACGCCAGCGCCACCGTCAGCCAGTGGTGGCAGGTGGACCCCGGTGCGTTGCACGGTGATTCGTTCTCGAACCTGTTCGTATTCGACGTCGTCTCGTCGGATCCCGAGTGGCTGGAGACCCAGTGGTTGGCGCTGCTGGACACCGGCAGCAGCCCGAACGGCGTGACGCTCGCCGCCCAGCCCAAGATGTCGTCGCCGTTCGACGTCACCGTGCACATCGAGAAGATCGCCGGCACGGAACCGCCCGTCTACTTCGCCCACGCCCGCAAGGCCGTGGTCGGCGGTCGGGCCACCGCCGCGATCGAGGCCGCCGCCGGCGCCGCGGCGGGCCCCGCCCTGCGTTTCGCTCCGCTGATCGAGCGCAGCCAACTCGGCTTCTTCGACCTGGATTTCGCCAACCAGCAGTTCTTCTTCTCGCCGGCCTGGAAGAACCTCCTCGGCTTCCTCGACAAGGATCTGGCCAACCAGGAGAATACGTGGCGCGATCTCGTCCACCCCGAGGACTCCGCCGCCGCCCCCGACCACGCCGACCGCAAGTCCGCCAACCAGACCCGCTCCTTCAGCGCGGAGTTCCGCATGCGCACCAAGGGCGGCTCCTTCGAATGGGTACTGTGCAACGGCATCCAGATCTTTGGCGACGACGGCGCCCTGCTCCGCGTGCTCGGCACCATGACCGGCATCCAGGAGCGCAAGGAGTTCGAGGAGTCCTGCATCGCGAGCGAGGAGCGTCTCGAGACCCTCGGCCGCCAGGGCGACTTCGCCGCCTTCGACCTCGATTTCGCCAACGGCAGCTACTGGTTCTCCGCCGGCCTGCGCAAGCTCACGCGCTACCGCGACTCCGAGCTCCCCGCCGGGCCGGAGAGTTTCGCCCACCTGCTGCCGACCGATCAGATCCCTCGGGGGGCGCTCGCTTGGTTCGGGGAGCAGTTGCCCGGACAACCCGTCGTGCGCGACACGCTCGAACTGCGCGACAAGGACGGCCAGCCCGTCCTCGTCCACTCCACGATCGTCCGCACCTTCGACCGCCGCAAAGCCCTCCAGCGCGCCATCGGCTTCTTCGTCCCCGGCGCCACGCCCGGCGCCCCCGCGCGCATGCCGCCGTTGCTCCTGCGCTCATCCTACGACGCGATCAGCGAGGGCGTCGTCGTTGCCGACCGCGAAGCCCGCGTGGTTTTCCTCAATGCCCGCGCCGCCCGCATGCTCGGCACCACCCCCGAACAGGGCGAAGGCCGCTCCGCCGCCGAGCTCGTCCCGCTCGTCCACCGTCTCAACCAGCTTCGCATCGAAAGCCCCATCGTCCGCACGGTCGAGAACGGCGAGATCGTCCCCCTCAACGACGAACACTCGCTCCCGGTCGACCATGGCCTGCGCCGGATCGTCTTCACCTGCGTGCCGGTCAAGGACGCCGAGGGCAAGACGCAGGGCGCCGTCTTCGTCTTCCGCGACCCGGAGGAGATGACGCTCACCCCCGACGAGCTGATCCGCTCCAACCGTTTCGCGACCCTCGGTCTGCTCGCGGGCGGAATCGCCCACGACTTCAACAACCTCCTCACAACCATCTTGGGCGGCATCTCCATCGCCCGCGAGACCAAGGACTACACCCAGCTTGAGGACTCCGAGAAGGGCTGCATCGCGGCCAAGGCCCTCACCCGCCAGCTCCTCGCGCTCGCCCGCGGCGGCGCCGACCTGCGCCAGATCCTCAACCCCGGCGAAATCCTCCAGGAATCCGTCCGCCTCGCCGCCGTCGGCACCCCAGTGAAGGTCGAGCTCCAGTTCTCGGACGACCTCCACATGATCCACGCCGACAAGGCCGAGATCATCCGCGTCTTCCAGAACCTGATCATCAACTCGATCCAGGCCATGCCCGGCGGCAACGGCAACATCTGGGTCCGCGCCTACAACTCCACCCTCCGCGAGGGCGACGTGCCCCCGCTCGCCGCCGGCGACTACGTCCACTTCGAGGTTCAGGACAACGGCTCCGGCATCCCGCCCGAGCATCTCCAGAAGATTTTCGAGCCGTTCTTCACCACCAAGAAGACCGGCACCGGCCTTGGACTCGCCACCGTCATCTCCATCGTCAAGACCCACGGCGGCCAGGTCGGCGTCACCTCCACGAAGGGCGCCGGCACGACCTTTTCGATCTTCCTCCCGCGCGCCGACCAGCCTGTCGCCGAGATCCAGCGCGAGGCGCCCACCCTCCGCTTCGGCACCGGCCGCATCCTCGTCATGGACGACGAGGAGAAGATTCTCCACCTCACCGGCATCATGCTGGAGAACCTCGGGTACAAGTTCGACGTCGCCCGCAACGGCAAGGATGCCATCGCCCTCTTCCAGCGTTACCTCAACGTCAGCCGCCCGTACGACTGCGTCATCCTCGATCTCACGATCGTCGGCGGCATGGGCGGCGAGGAGACGTACCGCGAACTCAAGAAGCTCTATCCCGAGCTGCGCGCCATCATTTCCTCCGGCTACGACAGCGAGGACATGATGCGCCGGTACCTCGACATGGGCTTCCACGGCTACCTCTCCAAGCCGTTCCGCGTCGGCGAACTCGGCAAGATCCTCAAGAAAGTCCTCGGCGGCGCCGCCCCGAGCTGAGTTCGCCACGGGGCCCCACCCGGCCCGGAGGCAGTCGTCCCCGACTTCAGCCGCGGAGGCCGCCGCGGCTTCCCCTCTTCAAACCGCGACCGGCCGCCATCCCCACCCGGGTAGCCGAGAATCTCGACGGCAGACCGCACCGTCTCCGCTGCGCACCTGTGGTGCTTCCGTCACACGGATTCAACCACCGCCTAATCGTCGCCTCCGGCGCCGCTAATACCCTGCCGGCACGTTCCCCACAGCCTTGCCGCTAGGGTTTTCTCCCTATGCACTCGGCGCGCCCAAACACACTGCCATGAGACTGCTCCCAACCTCTCTTCTCCTTCTCTCCGCCGTCGCCGCCCAAGCGGCGGTCCTGATCCAAATCGACGTCTCCGATCCCACCAACGTCACCTTCACCGCGACGGGGACCTTCTCCGGCACCGACAATTCCACCTACACCACCGATGATGGGGTCGATCTCATGGCGTTCTTCACGGGCGGAGCTGAACTCGATGGAGCAGCCCAAGCGGTGATCCCGAAGCCCGTCGAGGCCATCCGCGGCAACTTCACAGCCTCCGGCGCCTTGGCCGCCTACAACGACTGGGTCCGCGACAACGACATCAACGAGCTGGGCCTCGACCTGAACCTGTACGAATCACCCTCTGGTTCCGGCCTCAACGCCTCCGTTCCCGGGGTTCTCGCCGCCAATCTGGTGGGGAGTCTCCAAACCTTCTCGACCACCAGCGCCGCCTTCACCGGAGCCAGCACCATCGACTTCACCAAGGAGGCGCAATTCCTCCCGCAAGTCGGTGCGACCGGCGAGATCCGTCCCGGCTACGGCGCAAACCTCGGAGCCTCGATCGGCCAGTGGATCATCATCCCCGAGCCCTCGACCTACGCGATCCTGCTGGGCGCCGGAGTCCTCGCCGCGGCCACCATCGCCCGCCGCCGCCGGACCTGACCGCATCCAACGCCCCTCCTTTGCCCAAGCCGCGGATACCATCCGCGGCTTTTTCGTCGGCACCGCGCCGGTCGATGCCACCCCGTGCACCGCCGGTCCCTCGCCGCACACGCAGTCACCGCCTCACCGGCGGGTCTCACCCGCGCCAGGTGAACGCATGGCAGAGCGCCACGCCGGTGGCGTCGGCCTCGTCGAAGGCCAGCGGGCGGCCGTGGCCGACCAGCGCCATCACCGTGCGCGCCATCTGCTCCTTGCTCGCGTTGCCCACGCCCACCACCGCCTGCTTCACCCGCAACGGCGGGTATTCGAAAACCGGTTTCTCCGCCAGAGCCGCCGCCGCGATCGCCGCACCGCGCGCCGCGCCGAGGATCTGCGCCGTCGCCACGTTCTGCACGAAGATCGTCTTCTCCAACGCCACGTGGTCGACCGCGTGGTCGCGCAGCACCGCCGCCACCGCGCGGAAGATCTCGCCCAGGCAGTAGGCCATGTCGTGCTTCGGCGGCACCTTGACGGTTCGGCTCAGCAGCACCACCGGCTGCCGACCGCCCGCGATCTCCACCAGCGACAGGCCGGTGCCGCGCAAGCTCGGGTCGATCCCGAGCACGCGGCCGGCGAAGTTCGTCCGCTGGGCCAGCAGCGATCCCACCGGGCCGACCGCCTTGGCCGCCGGGCGCAGCAGCGCCGCCGGCATCTCGGGCGGCGGAAGCCGTCCCTCGAGTTTCCCCTTCCAGAGATCGCGTACATTGCGGCGGGCCATGGGTCGGAGCGTGGGCGGACTTCACCACACGAGCAACTTCACACCGGCCAGCAGCGACAGCGCCAGCGCGACCAGCTCGAAGCGTTTCTGCTCCATCCGGTCGACCAGCCACCGCCCCGCCAACGCCCCCAACACGACCAGCGGCACCAGCGCCGCATTCGCGCCAAGGCTCCCGGCATTCACCAGCCCGAGGTGCGCCATGAACGGCACCTTGGCCAGGTTCAGCAGGCAGAAGAACCACGCCGAAGTCCCCAGGAACTCCAGCTTCGGCAGCCGCATCGCGAGGAGGTACACGATCATCACCGGCCCCGCGGCGTTCGCCACCAACGTGGTGAACCCCGCCAGCAGTCCGGCCACCGGCGCGAGCCACCGGGACGGCCCGCCGGACAGGCCGTCGCTCGTCCCTGCCCTCCGCTGCATCGCCAGATGCCAGCCCACCATCGACACGACCAGCGTGCCCACGAGGAGCTTCGCCTGTCCGTCGTCCATCCGCCCCATCAGGAGATAGCCGAGCACCACCCCGGCGGCCGTCGACGGAAACAGCCGCCAGAGCTGCGTCCAGTCCGCATGCCGGTGGAACATCCGCAGTCCGACCAGATCCCCCGCGATCAGCAGCGGCAGCACGAAGCCGCTCGCGGCTTTCGCCGGCAACACGTTCGCGGCCACCGCCGCCACAAGGATGCCCAGCCCGGCGACGCCGCCCTTCGACAAACCGACCAGCAGCGCCGCCACCGCAAGCCCCGCCCATTGCCCTGGTGTCAGGGCCATCATGCCGGCTCCGCGGGCGAGAACACCCCGCGCTCGACCCGAAAAGTCCGCCATCCCTCCGCCGCGCCTTCGGGAACCACCGTGCCGGTCGCCAATACCTGCGTGCCGCCTTCGATCGCCGACCAGAAACGCGTGCGACGCCCGGCATCGAGTTCCCCCAGCACATCATCGGCGAGCACCACCGGTCGCACCCCGGAGCAGTCGCGGAAATGCCCCAACTGCGCCAGCCGCAGTGCCAGCACAAGACTGCGCTGTTGTCCCTCCGAGCCGAAATCCCGGCTGGAGCGACCGTCGAGCGTCAGGTCGATGTCGTCGCGATGCGGTCCGCGCGAGGTCGCCCGCATCAGCAGGTCGCGTTCGCGGTTGGCGGCGAACAGCTCCGCGAGCGCCGTCTCGTCCCCTTCGGCGATGTCCGACTCGTAGACGAGCTCGGCCGACTCCGCCGCCGGAGCGATCGTCGCATACGCCGCCCGGACGCGGGTCCCCAGCGTCGCCACGCCCGCGGCTCGCCCGCGCACCACCGCGGCACCAGCCGCGGCGAGCGGCTGCTCGAACGCCGCGAGCTGCGCCGCGTCGGCCCGTTCCTTGAGCAGCCGGTTGCGCCCGTCGAGCGCACGATGGTACCGCTGCAACGCGTCGAGGTAGGCGCCGTCCATCGCGGCGAGCACGAGGTCGAGCCAGCGCCGGCGGGCCGCCGGACTGCCCCGGATGAGCTGGTTGTCCTGCGAGGAGAACAGGACGGTCGGAAACTTCCCCAGAAACTCGCCGAAACGCGCGACCGGAGTGGCGTCGACCGTGACCTCCTTGCCGTCCGGCCGAAGCCGGATCGTGACCGTCGTCGCGCCGAGACGCTCGTGCTCCAGCTCGAACCGCAGCGCCGCCTCCGGCTGGCCATGCGCAATGAGCAGGCGGTTGTCGCTCTGGCGGAAGGAGCGTAGCGCCGTGAGCAGCCCCACCGCCTCGAGCAGGTTCGTCTTCCCCTGCCCGTTCGTGCCGACCAGCGCCGCACCGGCCTCCGGCAACGCCAGCTCCGCCCAGGCGATGTTGCGGAAATTCTGCAGGGCGAGTCGGCGGAGATGCATGCGGCGGTCGCGATTGCACGCGCCCGCCTTCGCCCACGCAAGCCGAGCCTGCACGCCGCAGCCGCTACCATCGCCGCAGTCGATCCGCCGCATCGGATTTATCAAATAACGGCCGGGACCGCGGCGGGGCTACACTGTGGCCGCGCAAAAACACCGCCTCCGATGACCGCTTACCAGCCCACCTCCCGCCGTCCGATCGCCGACGCCTTCCGGGCCACCGCCGGCGGCGCCGTGCGTTTCTGCGTCCGGCATCGCATCCACCCGGATGCCATCTCCTACCTCTCCATCGTCGCCGCTGCTGCCGCTGCCCTGTGCTTCTGGCAGTCGGCACATCACCCGTGGCTGCTGCTGCTCGCCCCGGCCTTCTGCTACCTGCGGCTCTGGTGCAACATGCTCGACGGCATGGTCGCGCTCGCCGCGGGCACCGCCAGCCTGCGCGGCGAGATCCTCAACGAAGTGCCCGACCGCATCTCCGACGTTCTGATTTTCGCGGGGTTGGCGCACAGCGGTCTCGGTTCGCCCTTCCTCGGCTACTGGGCGGCCATCCTCGCGCTCTTCACCGCCTACATCGGCATCTTCGGCCAGGCCGTCGGCGTCGGGCGCGAGTTCACCGGCGTCATGACGAAACCCTGGCGCATGGTCGTGCTGCATCTCGGCGCGTGGACGGCGTTCGGAATCCATCAGCTCGCCGCCCTCCCGCCGGTCGCCCGTTTCGCCGGTCTCACCATCCTCGACTGGACCTGTATCGTCGTGATCGGCGGCTGCATCCAGACCGTGGTCGTCCGCCTCACCAGCAT
>JAEXPG010000557.1 GCA_023447015.1 Verrucomicrobiota bacterium | reverse complement strand
GAGGCGTTTGGCGAAGACCCACACGCCGGTGCCGTCCCAGTAGAGCAGCTTGAGTCGATTGCGGTCCTTGTTGGTGAACGCAAAGAGCGCGCCGCTGCGGGGATCCTCGCGCAGCTTCTGCTCGGCGTGCGCCCACAGGCCGTTGAACTGCGCGCGCATGTCCACCGGCTCGACGGCCAGGTAGATTTTGAGCGCGTGGGGAAAAGTGAGCATCGCGATCAGCTCCGCAGCAGCCGAACCAACGCCGCCACCTCGGCGGGAACCGCGCCGCGCACCATCACGCCATCGGGCAGCACGACTTCCAGCCCGGCGGCGCGTGCGCCGCTCCACGGCAGTTCCGCGAAGCGCACCGGTGCTGCCGCCGCTGTCGGTCCGAGCGCGCGTCGCCGTTGCTGCAACCACGAGACGAACGTGTGGACGTTCACGCCCTCGCGCTGCGCGAACGCCTTCTGGGTTAGTCCGCTGCGGTCATACGCCGCCAGCAACTCCGCGCGCTGCGCTTGGTCGCTCACTCGCCGCCCACAGCTGTCCCGTTTCGGTCCACTGTCCACCACCTCCGTGCTGATGCTTCGCATCCATCCACTCTATCCGATCCGACGCCACGCCGATAGAAGGCATCCGAGCGGACGCATACACTCATCCGCGGGGGCGTTGGACCTCACTCGGAGCGGGGCCTAGGACCATGACGGGCCCGGCGTGACGCGTCGGGAAACGCCATCGGCGGCTGCTCTCGTTCTTGGGCTGAGGGAACTCGCGGCGGACGGTCCACGCCATGTGGGCTCATCGTGGGACTCGTGCGAGTCCGATGGGGGCTTAACCGCAGCCGAGGCGGCCGAGAGCGGCGCGCCGGAATTGGATGGAACACCGAGCCGCGGGCGGATGCCGCTTACGAACAGGCTCGCGGTGCCCCCGGGGGACACTCGGATGCGCGCGAGCGAACAGGGGGATGCGAGGGAATCGGCGGGCGGCGTTCTGCCGTTTGGCAATCGTGCTCGGACAGAACCTGTGGGAATCTTCGGTGCGATGCGCCTCGGCGGGGGCGGAGGACCGAAGACGGATCGGCGGAGTCAGACCGGGACTAGATCGGCCGCTGATCACGGTGCGGTGATGCGCACGCGGAGGAAACGGCGTGGGGTCGTGCCCATCGCCACGGCATCCTGTGCGGTGATCGGGCCGGCCCCGGCGGTGTAGGTGCGGCCGGGCACGGCGGTCCAGCCGACGAGGTCGGTGCTGGACTCGAGCGCGTAGGTCAGACCGTCCGCGGCGGCGAGGCGGGGAAAGGTGAGCGTGAGGTAGCTCGCGCCGCCGGCGGTGGCTGTGCCGAGGGTGATCGGCGCCGCGACGCGGCCGCGGGCGGGGAGGGCGAAGGCGTAGCGCGCGAGGTTGGTGAGACCGCAGCCGTCGGGGTCGGCGAGCGGGCCGGAGACGGCGTCGTTGGTGAGGTCCGTGCCGGAGAAATTGGCGGTGCGCCAGGCGGCGTAGCCGGCCGCCGGCGGCCCATAGATGCCGGCGGGTATCCGGTTCCCAAGCTGCTCCCAGATATACTTGGTGAGCGTCTGCGAGGAACCATCCAGGCTCGTGCCGGTGGCAAAACCGCGAGCTCCGTTGTGCGCGGTGATGGAGGCGAAGTCGGTCTTGATTCTGTCTTCGTTCGGCCAAGGCCAGAGGGCTTCGGCCGTCACGGTGTTGAAACCGGGCTCCCCGTACAGAGTGCCGCTGGCCCCAATCCGGTTCATGATCTGCGCCCCCATCTGCCCACCGCCGCTTCCGGAGGTCTTCAAGACGGAGGCGGCCTCGATCCGGGGAAGGTACAGCAGGCCGTTGGTCAGGGGATTGAGATGGGTCACCCCGGTGCCGGAATAGGACGAGGGATTGAAAGTGTCGGTGTACGTGACGGCTTTCGTCCCGCTGCCATCGGCGGTGTGGTCGAAGATCACTCCATTGGTCAATGCGATGGACCCCGACCACCGCGACATCGCGTCATGGGACATCCGACCGATGGTCACTCTGTTTGCCGTCAGGGCGATGCCGGTGTTTCCAACGGCTATCCCCGTCTCGTTCTTGTAGAACACACAGTCGGTAAGCGTCATCCCCGTGGAGCCATCGTCGGTATCCGAATAGAACGAGGCGCTTTCGCCGAATCTGCCGTTGATGTCCATGCACCCGATGAACTCGACGGCATTCGCCGGAGACTGGTAGTCGTGGCCGGTGACGTAGAATGATGCCGTGTAGCCGGTCGAGTAGGCGTTGGTGTGGTCGATCACGATCACATTCTGATAGCTCATGTGGTTGGCGGCGTAGTTTGCGATCGGCGCTTCAGGGTTCTGTCCCGCCTCATCATAGGTGTAGCCGCCGTCGTGGCGTATCACGCAGCGCCGATAGACCGTGTAGCTGTTCTCGTAATTGGCCACGGTATAGCGACCACCCCAACCATAGAACCAGCAGTCCTCATAGAGTTGATGGGAGCCGGATTGCCAAACGAAGGCTCCGTCGCAATCGACGGCGCATACCTGCCCGTTCTCAATCGCGCAGCGGAAGAATTTCATGTAGGTGCCATCGCAGCCCTTCGTTTCCGGCGCGGTGAATTTCAGCCCGACGACATTGGTGTAGCTCCCGAGTGCTCCGATACCTTCACCAGACATGACGGTGGATGAGACAACGACTCCCCCGTCGGTCTCCGCCCGGATGGTGTTATAGGCGCCGGGGGCGCCGTCGCCGAATGTCAGGATCGCATTCGACGATCCCGAGTAGGTGCCGTTCTTGATGATGAGGGCATCTCCACCGGCTGAGGACAGCAAAGCGATGCCGGAGGGGATGTATTTCTTGGGGCTGGATTGGGCGCCTGAGCCGGAGTCGTCACGCGCGGCGGCATCGACGTAATAGGTCGCTGCCTGGGCGAGCGTCGGAGCGAGTACCAAGACGAGGCTCGCCGCGATCGCCGTGAACCAACGGACGAACGGGGAAGGCCGTCCTTTCGTGAGGTGACGCAGGCAGACCATCGTTCCGTTCGGGGCAGATCTACTGACGGGAGGCTTCATCGGTTCTATGGCGACTCGGTGGCAAGGGCTGGGGCGGGGAGTGTCGGAGTGGTGTGGTTCTGGGCGGAGCGCGATGGCGCGAGGAGGCCGAGGAGCTCAAGGCGAAGGGACGACGATTTCCACGGCGCAGAAGCGCAGTGGTCCTTGCCGCTGGACTCAGCGTTGGGGGGCGTCGTCGATGGGGACGACCTGAGTGATCTGCACGCGGAGAAAGCGACGCGAAGTGGAGTTGGCTGCGGCGGAGTCGGTGAACGTGAAGGTTTTCGGGTAACCCGGGGGGACGGTCTGGAGGTCGGTCCAGGTGACGAGGTCGGTGCTGGACTGGACGGTGTATTGGAGACCGGGAGCGTAGCCCTTGCGGGGGAAGGAGAGCGTGAGTCGTTGGTTGCTGCCGGTGCCGGAGAACGCGATTGCGACGGGCGAGGTCACACGGCCGCGGGCGGGGAGGGCCAAGGCGTAGCGCGCGAGGTTGGTGAGACCGCAGCCGTCGGGATCGGCGTCGGGGCCGGAGATCGCGGGGTTGGCCTGTTCGGCGGCGGTGAAGTTGCCGGCGACCCAAGT
>JAEXPG010000508.1 GCA_023447015.1 Verrucomicrobiota bacterium | reverse complement strand
GAACTGGATCTTGTTCGCCGCGATCAGCCGGGCGCCGAACGCCTCCAACTGCTGCATGGTCGATTCCCGCCGCAACAGGGCCTTCATCACCTCGATCACCTGCTCGTCCGACATCTTCTCCGGATCGATCCGGTTTCCATCCGAGCCCACCAACCCCACACTCGGGTCCTTCCCCGGCAGGGTGGCCCGCAACTCCCTCGCCACCTGCGCACGTCCGGTCCGGTCGCATTTTCCCACGTCAAAGTCAGCGGCGGCGACTCCCACGCGCAGACCCAGCGTCGCCTCCAGGCGCCGCCCGAGGGCGTTGAGCAGCCAACGTTCGGTCCCCGGTGCCGCCACCAGTCCGATGACCACCCCGCCGGGAGTCGCCTGGATCTCCGCCAGTTGCGGCAGCGCCGGCGCCTCGGATTCATGGAGGATCGCCCGCGCGCCGCCCAACAGCTGGTCCGTCTCGGCGAACCGCACCACCGTCTTCGCCAACGTGACGGCGCCCGCGTCGTCCCCAAGCTTCTGGAGAACCTCGGCCCGATGCAGCCGCGCTTCCAGATCCCACGGACGGACCAGGCCTGCCCGGCGGTAATACTCCTTCGCATCCTCAAGCTTCCCGTTCTCCACGTACGCGTCCGCCGCCAGCACAAGCGCCGCGCTCCGGTTTCCGGCCTCGGCGAACTCGCCACGTTCATTGAGCTGCCAGACCTTGTCGGCATCGGCCTTGAGCTGCGCGAGCGGCACCTTCGTGGGCGCAGCCGCGGCCTGCGCCTCAAACCCGAGCGCCAGCGAGAGCAGCGCCCAGCCCCCTGCGACTCGCGCGCCACGCACTCCCATTGCCACCTTCGACAAAACAGAAAGCATCATCCCGCCAGTGAGCCCGCCTTTCCGGCGGACCGCAAACCCCGATCCCGGGCGGTCCCGTGACAACCGAGTCAATCGCCGGGACCGCCAGCACTGGGACGCTCTACGGGACTGCCACCCCGCACCGCCCACACTCCGCCAGCAACGGATCCGGCGCATCCACCGCCCCGCCGACCACATGCGCCGCCTCGCGGCAGCCGCCGTCGCATTCCACCGCGAGCGCACAGCCGCCGCACTGCTGCGGCAGGTAGTCGCGCTGGGTGAACCGCCGCCAATACGGGTGCGTCTTCAAAGTCTCGATCTCGTTCACGTGCACGAGGTCGACCGGCGAGTGGTTGCACACCCGCACCAGCCCCGACGGACCAACGACGAAGAAACCCAGCGCCGCCGAGCAACGCGTGCCGATCGTGAGCCGCCGGAACTTCACAGGATCCACGATGCAGCGCGGCAGCTCCGTGCCGACCGAGCCGAACCGCCCGGCATCGGTGAGCGCCTCCTCGGCCACGGCGAGCATCTCGCGCACCTCAGCGACATCGAGCACCCAGTCGCGATGCTCCATGCCGCGCGCGCCGGGCAGAAACCGGTTCAGCAGGAGCTGGTGCGCGCCGGCTAGAAACGCCGCCGCGATGGTCTGGTACAGCTCCGGCAGGTTGCGCTTCGTGACGGTGATATTGACGACCGTCTTCAGCCCCAGCGCCTTCGCCGCACGAAACTTCCCGAGAATGGCGTCGGGATCGCCGATCCCGGTGTGCTCCCGCAGCGTCGTCAGGCCCGGCAGGCTCATGCTGAGCTGCACACCGAGCTCCCGGCAGAACTCGAGCACCGCCGGCGTGACCGCCGTGCCGTTGGAGAGCAGATACAGGTTCGGCGCCTTGAACTCCGAGACCAGTTCGCCGTCGCGCGTCTCGATGTGCTCCACCGTGCTCCGCGCCGCGTGGCGGATGATGTCGAACAATCCCTCCTTCAGCAGCGCCTCGCCGCCGGTGAACGCCAGGTTGCACACGCCCATCCGCGTGAGCCGGTCGATCGTCGCCTGCCACTCGGCCACGGCCATCTCCGGTCGCGTCGCATACTTGCCGCCCGGCGCGTACCACGGACACGAGCAGAACCCGCACCGGTGGTTGCAGCGGTAGGTCATCTCCAACACGCCGGTGGCGGGCAGGAAGGACGGAGCTAGACGGGAGGTGTGATCGCTCATTGCCCAAGGAGCTTCCGCAGACGGCGGGAACTTCGCCTCATCTCCGTCTGCCGCTCACCGGAAGCCTCATAGTAGTCACCCAACAGGCTCAAATCCGCGGCGGTTACATGGCGGATCCGACGCGGTCCACCTGTTGCGCGAGAGATCATTAGGCTCAAGGAAGGCTTTCGGACACCGGGTGAGCACTTCGAGCAGTACTCGGCCTCATCCAATTTCATCCCGGCAGAGGAAGGAACTCTGGCAAAGAGCAGTCGGCATTCCTCGATATCCGGAGGCAACTTCTTGCGCACCGCCACCGGGACGTAACCCGCGTACCCTCGTGATCGTTGAGCTCCGCAGGTTGGACAAACGTAGTCGGGCAAAAGCACAGGTTCTACCACGAAGAAATTCACACCGAGCACGTCCTCATCCTGACGCGCATCGGCCTTCGGTGCTGACGTGGCTGTTGCGGCCCTCTGCGCCGCGACTGGTGTCGTAATCGGCTCATCGGATTTCCCCCAAAGTGCGGTCGGGGCCGTCGCCAGCAGTGCCATCGACAACGTGACCGCCAGTCTGGTCTTCTTCATCGAGGGAACTATTGCTTCCGCCTCACTTCGCAGTCCCCAGCGTCACCAGTTCCTTCAGCCGCTTCAGATTCCCGAGCAGCGACGCCGTCACCTCCGGTGCATCGACCGCGATCCGGCCGGCGACGATCGCCGTGAGCAGCTCGAGGTCGGTCGCGCGCACGCCGGCCGTCGATTCAGTTTTCCCGTCCTGGTAACGCGCCACCAACACCAACTCCCGCGTGCCCTCGCCCGGCTGGCATTTCTGGCACAGCGCTGATTCGTCGAGGGAAACCAGCACCCGTGCCGGTAGCGCCTGCATCAGCCGCCGGCACGCCGCCAACTCGTCCAGGTCGACCACGCCCGAGCCGAACGGATGAAGCGTCCGCTCGCCGCACGCCGGGCAGAGGTACTCGATGCGCTCCGGCGGCGCGGCGATCTCGTAGCACATCGCGCTCATCGCCGGCTCGGACTCCTTCGCCGGCTCGAGCTTCGCGAGTTCCTTCTTGGTCTGGTCTCGGTCCATCGCGGAAAGGTCGGCGGCGAGCAGCGCCGTGGTCAGGGTGACAGCCAGTTTGG
>JAEXPG010000470.1 GCA_023447015.1 Verrucomicrobiota bacterium | reverse complement strand
CGCGCGCAGACCCGCGAGGCCAAGCTCCAGGTCGAGCTCGCGCAGCTTGAATACGCCCTGCCCCGCCTGAAACGCGCCTGGACCCACCTCAGCCGCCAACGCGGCAAGGGCGCGCTGGGCGGCGAGGGCGAGACGCAGCTCGAGGTCGATCGCCGCCTCGTCCGCACGCGCATCACAGCGCTGCGCACTGAGCTCGCGGCCGTCGTGAAACAGCGCGCCGTGCAGCGGCACCGCCGCCAGCGCGTGCCGGTCCCGAACGCCGCGATCGTCGGCTACACCAACGCCGGGAAATCCTGCCTGCTCAACCGCCTCACCGGCGCCGCCGTGCTCGTGCAGGACAAGCTCTTCGCCACGCTCGACCCAACCACCCGCCAGCTCGTGCTGCCCGACGGCCGCAAGCTCCTCTTCACCGACACCGTGGGCTTCATCCGCCGCCTGCCCCACCGTCTCGTCGAGGCGTTCAAGGCCACGCTGGAGGAGACCGTGGTGGCCGATTTCCTCATCCACGTGCTCGACCTCACCAACCCGCACGTCGAGAAGCACCTCGAGGCCACGCTCGGCGTGCTCGGCGAGCTCGGGGCCGACACCAAGCGCACGATCACCGTCTTCAACAAGGTCGACGCCGCGCGGCCCGAGACGATCGAGCTCGCCCGCGCCCGCCACCCCGACGCCGTCTTTCTGAGCGCGCTCACCGGAGCAGGGGTCGACCGCCTGCTCGCCCGTTGCAGCGAACTCACCAGCACCGCCGAGTTCGCCGCCCAGTTGCGCGTGCCGCACGACCGCTACGACATCGTCGCCAAGCTCCACGCCACCGGCGGCATCGTCGAGGAACGCGCCGAGGACGACGCCGTCTACATCACCGGCCGCGTGCCCTTCGCCCTGCGCGACCTCGTCGCACCGTTCATCGTCGAGGGCTGAGCGCCGGCATCGACGCTCCCGCGCGGCCGCAACACCCTGGCCCGCGAGCAAGCGCAGCAAACAAAAAGGACCGGCCGAAGCCGGTCCTTGGGAGGAGGAATGGACTGGGGCGCCGGCTCAGACCTTGCCACGGCGCGCCTCGAGCTGCGTCCGGATTTCGGCGACCTTCTTGTCGGTGAGTCCGTAGCGGGACAGGAAGGCCAGCGCGATGATCAGGCCCACCACCGGGATCGCGGCCAGGTAGAGGCGGATGTTGAAGATCGCCTCCGCGGTCTGGTTGCCCCCGAGCGCGGCGTTGAAGCCGGTGGCGGAGAGCACGATGCCCGAGCAGCCGATGCCCAGCGCCTGGCCGACCTTCATGATCCACATGCCGCTGGAGGTGAACGCACCCTCGCGGCGCTTGCCGTGCTCGAGCTCGTCGTAGTCGATGATGTCGGCGCCGATCGAGCCGTAGAGCATCCAGAAACCGGAGCCGGTGAAGGCGATCAGGCCCGAGGCGAAGACCTGCAGCCAGACGATGTCGGGCGTGTAGAGCCACCAGGTGGCGACGAACACCGCCATCGCGGAGAGCTGCACGCACATCATGCCGCCACGTTTGCCCAGCCGGTACGAGAGGAACGCGAACACCGGCACGCCAAGCACACCGATGAACGAGTTGGCCAGACCCATGAGGGTGTTCCAGAGCGAGCCGACCGAGACGTCGCCTTTGCAGACGAAGTAGACCGTCGCGTAGTAGCCGAGCGTGCCGACCATGCTCGTGCCCATGGCGTAGGCGAAGCCCATGGTGAGATTGGCCCGGAAGGGGCGGCACTTGAGCGTCTTCCAGATCGTCTCGCCGATCTCGACCTTCTCCTGGTTCCGCTCGACCACCGAGTTGTAGTAGCGCTCCTTGACGACAAGGAAGACGAAGATACCGACCACAACCATGATGCAGCCGAGGCCGATGGTGTAGACCTGCGCACCAAGCAGCGTGTTGACCGGGGCGTCGCCCGGCATGGGCGTGCCCCAGCCGAAGATATTGCCCATCAGTGTGCCGGTCTTCGAAAGATCCAGCGACGCCAGGCTCGCGAACAGCTCGCCGAACCAGTGGCTCGTGCGGGAGGCCATCAGGCCGAGTCGGTCCATGACATCGTCCTTCGTCGCACCGGACCAGACCTTGGAGGTCGAGAAAGCCGCCGCGGTGAACATCGCCAACTCGGGGATGCGCTGGATCGCGGTTCGGTAGGAGAACAGGCTCGTGCGCTCGCGCGCGTCGGGCGTGAGCTCGGCGCCGAGGCTCTGGTACGGCACGTTGTAGAGGCTGACGCAGACGATGTAGAGCGCCGACGAGGCCGCCATGTACCAGAAGTAGTGCGGAATCTCGGTGCCGAAGATGTGCGAGGAGCCCCAACCCGGCGTCACCCAGACCAAGCCGGGCAGGCCGATGCCGGCGAGCAGCGAGCCGATCAGGATGTACGGGCGGCGTCGGCCCCACCGGGAGCGGGTGTTGTCGGACATCCAGCCGATGAACGGGTCGGCGAAGGCGTCGACGAGGCGGTTCATGCACAGCGCGAGGCTGATCAGCCAGGGCGGCACACCGAGGAAGATGTTGAACACCGGCCAGACCAGGCCCGGATAGAGCCAGTTGCCCCACATGTCCAAGGTCGTGCCCATTCCATAGGTGACCTTCTGAAGCAGGGGAACTTTGTCCTCGATGGCAGTGGTGTGTTTCGGTGTCTGACTTGGGTTTTCTGGAGCAGTCTCTTGCATGGGTGGGCGGTTGTTTGGGGGCACCCAGGCGGGGCAGCGCTCTTGGTACCGGGGGGGAGAAGATTTAAGGCAGAATCAAAAGGTGTCGGCGAGCGACCGAAAAGTGAGCAAGCGCCTCACTTTGTCGGTGCCGACGGGCTGTTCGAGGGTCACCTCCACGCTCCGCGCCTCGCCAGGGACGCGCTCGAAGAAGTTGTCGCTGGCGCCTGCTAGGCCCGCCGCGAGAGCAGCACCCCGAAGAGGAGCGCGGCGCCCAGGAGTTGGCCGCCGAAGAGCAGGTACGTCAGATAGTCCCTCCGCTCCGCGATGTACCGCGGGCAGACGCTCCGGAGCCAACCGGCCGGCCGGCCCGCGGCGGTCCAGTCGGCCCACGCGAGGAAAAGAAAGCTGAGCAAGACGTAGGCGAAGGCCCAGGCCCTGTCCTCGGTGTACGAGCTGCCGGCCTCGTTGAAGGCGACCGGCCAGAAGCACAGGAGGAGCGACCCGGAAAGGAGCACCCACGCGCTGCTGCGTCGCAACGCCCCGATCAATCCCGCCAGCAGCACCAGCACGAGCACCGGCGAGCCCATCAGAACGAAAGCCGACATCCCGTAGTGCGTGGCGATCGGAAGAGTCATGGTCGGTTCCGGACCATAGCACCGGCCGGCCGCCGGGCAATGCCACAGCCCCCGCCCCTGCGCACCCGCCCGTCGCCCGAGGCTGCCGAGATTTTCCGCGGGCCGCCCCCTTGCGGGTTGGTGCCGTCACGCAGCGGAGCTGTTCAGCCGCTCGCGCACGCGCCGCCGCAGTTCGTCGGCGCTGAAAGGTTTCACAAGGAGGTTGCGGCTCGAGTCGAGTTCCGGACCGCCCTTCCC
>JAEXPG010000163.1 GCA_023447015.1 Verrucomicrobiota bacterium | reverse complement strand
GACGAGAAGGAGGCGCGGGAGGTGTTCGGGTATCTGCAGGAGATGGGCGAACTCGCGGAGTTCGGCCCCGACTCCGCCGCCGCCCCCGAGCCGGAGGGAGATGCAAGATGATGACGCAATTCCGGCGCGGTGTGGTTTCTAGCGGCACCGGGGCGTCGGGCGTGGTTGTTCTCCGATGAAGTACGTCGACGAGTATCGCGATGCCGCGGCGGCGCGGCGGTTGGCGGAGGCGATCGCGCGCCGCGCCACACGTCCATGGACGATCATGGAGATCTGCGGCGGGCAGACCCACAGCATCGTGAAGTTCGGTTTGGATGAACTGCTACCGTCCTCGATCACGCTGGTGCATGGTCCCGGGTGTCCGGTGTGCGTGACGCCGGTGGGATTGATCGACGCCGCGGTGGCGCTTGCGGCGCGGCCGGAGGTGATCCTGTGCTCGTTTGGCGACATGTTGCGGGTGCCCGGCTCGGGGCACGATCTGCTCACCGCCAGGGCGCGCGGGGGCGATGTGCGGATGGTCTATTCGCCGCTCGATGCCGTGGCGCTTGCGAAGCAGAACCCGGCGCGCGAGGTGGTCTTCTTCGCCGTCGGCTTCGAGACGACCGCGCCTGCCAACGCCCTCGCGGTGCTCCAGGCGCGCCAACTCGGGCTACGCAACTTCACCCTGCTTGTCTCTCACGTGCTGGTGCCGCCGGCGATAGCGGCGATCCTCTCCGCCCCCGACAACCGCGTGCAGGGCTTCCTGGCCGCCGGTCACGTCTGCGCGGTGATGGGCACCGCCGAGTACGGACCGCTCGCGGAGCGGTTCCGTGCCCCGATGGTGGTGACGGGTTTCGAGCCGGTCGACATTCTCCACGGCGTGCTTTGCTGCGTGGAGTTGTTGGAGGATGGTCGGCCCGAGGTGGCCAATGCCTACGGCCGTGCCGTGCGCCCCGAGGGCAACGTCCGTGCGCAGGAGACGATCCGCGCGGTATTCGATGTCTCGGACCGCGAGTGGCGCGGCCTCGGGCTGATACCCGCGAGCGGCTATGCCTTGCGTCCGGAGCTGCGGGCGTTCGATGCGCTGGAGAAGTTCGGCGTGCGCGGCGACGGCGCACGCGAGTCTACGGAGTGCATCAGCGGTGCGATCCTGCGCGGCAACCGCAAGCCGCACGAGTGCCCGGCTTTCGGCACCCGCTGCACGCCCGAGCATCCGCTCGGCGCCCCGATGGTCTCCACCGAGGGCGCCTGCGCCGCGTACCACCGGTACCGTTCGCGCACGACAGACGCGCCGGCGGCGGTTGATCGCGCGGTGGACGAACGCGGCTGAGTTGGCGCGCGAGGATTGGGCCTGTTGAGTGCCCGGTGGCTTCGCTCGTTCTTCGCGGCAGGCAGGGCCGCCTGCCGCCCGCCTGGCAAACCATCCTATTTTCCGCGGTCGCCCGTCCTGAGCTGGAACGCCGGTGACGGTGTGGTGTCGGCGGCGATGCTCGCTGCGAGCTGTTCAACCAGCGGCGCGATGATGCTGAAATGAGTGCCGCCCTCGATCGGGGTGAAGTGGAGGTTGGGGTTGGTGGAAGACTTCGCGAGTGTTCGCAACGAACCGATGTTGCTTGGCCGCGCGGTGCCTTCGAAGACGAACGTCGGGCACCGGATGTCCTGCAGCCACCGACCCGGGGCACGCAGCTCCAGTTCCTTCTCGTCGGCAAGGTCGAACGGGAGCACGTCCGCGCCGTAGCCCGCGACGTTCTCCACCGGGCCGAGCGCGAAGACGGCGCGGTAGCGGTCGCCGGCCGCGGCGGCGACGAGCAGCGCCAAGGTGCCTCCGGTGCTGTGCCCGCCCAGGTAGATGCGCGCAGGGTCGACGTAGTCGAGCGACGCGAGGTAGGTGGTCGCAGCGAGGACGTCGTCGATTTCGCCGGCGAAGGTTTCGATGTCCCCCGGGCTGTCGTTCCCGCCGCGCAGGGACGGGTACAGCATCACGATCGGTCGGCTCCGGAAAGCGGCGGCGGATTGATCGTTCGCACGTGGACCGGGCGTCCACGCGGTGGCATCGATGCTGTTGCCGAACCCGCCGACGAGCCAGATCACCGCGGGGAGTCTCGCTGGCCCCTTGGGGCGTGGGCTGAGGTAGGCGCTGTTGGCGCCGAGCGGAGCCGGGAAGGTCACGAGATCGAGCACCCCGTTGGGCGGGACTTCGGCTGGTTCCCCGAGATGCTCCTTGCGGAGGAGCCGGGTGTGGAAGCTCCGCCGCGCTTCCGCGAACGAGGGCCGTGCGGGCTCCGGGGTGCAGCCGACCAAGGTCAGCAGCGCGAGGACGAGTGCAGGAAACGAATAATGGCGGAACTGGATCGATGCCCGGGCGGATGTCATGGGTGGTCGGCTGGTTTCTGGTCCTGGGCGGGAGGGTTTGCGTGTTGGGGATTGCGGTGTCGAGAGTTTCCCCACGGAACACCGGGTGTTGCGCGGTCCAGGTTGCGGTGTCGCACGGATCGTTGACGGATCGGGCGGACAGGCGTGTGCTGTCGCCGTGAACTCCTTCTCCGCCAGCAATGTCGTGCGCCGGGTGAAGTGCGACCCGATCGCGGCGTTCATCCAGCTGCCTGAGCGGCCCGTGCGCGTGGTCTCGCTCGTCTCGGGCCTCACGGAGGCGATCTGGGCGATGGGCCTCGGGGACCGGCTGGCCGGCGTATCCCACTACTGTTCCCGGTATGTTCCCGTTGCGGGCATCCCGGTGGTCGGCGACTACCTCAAGATCGATGTCGAGCGACTGCGCGAGCTGCGGCCCGATCTGGTGCTCATGACCAGTGGCGTGCAGCTAGGTCTCGCGCGGAGACTGGCGCAGGCCGGTGTGCCGGTGTTTGTGCTGCAACTGCCCGACAGCCTGAGCGGCATCCTTGAGAATATCCGGAAACTGGGGGCGCTGCTTGGCGAGATGGAGGCGGCGCACGATCTGGTGGAACGCATGGTGAGCGACGCTGCGGCGTTGCGGGCGACGCGGCCGGCGCAGCGGCCGCGGGTCTACGCGGAGCTGTGGTTCGGCCGGCACCCCCGCATGGCCGGCGGCCTGACGTTTGTGCACGACATCCTCGAACTGGCCGGTGGGGTGAACATCCTCCGTGGCGCCACCTCCGGCTATCTCGCGCTGAACCTGCCCGCGGTGGCGGCGGCGAAGCCGGAGGTGGTGGTGGTGTTCTCCGAGGAGGACGACCATCCGGTGGATGTGGCGGCCCTGATGGCCGAGCGCGGGTGGACCGGTGTTTGGCCCCACGTGGTGGTCGAGAGCGGCATCCCGCGGGGGAGGAATCTCATCCACGACGGCCCATCGCTGCTCGAGACCGCGCGCTGGTTGCGGGCGGAGTTCGTCGCCAAGGGAGTGATGACCAGCGGCTGAACGAGTGTGGGCCGGCGTCGGACAACGAAAAACCCGCGGCGGTTGCCGCGGGTTTTGAAATGGTCGGGGCGGTGAGATTCGAACTCACGACCTCTACGTCCCGAACGTAGCGCTCTACCAGGCTAAGCTACGCCCCGATTGTTGGGATTTCCGCGGCTCCGGCCGAAACCTCGGTCGCGAAAGAGCGGCGAGGCTGCGAACCGACCGGAGGTGAATCAAGGACAATCTTGGCGAAGTTTCGCGGCTGGATCCGGACGGTCGGGAGTCCGTCTGTGCTGCAACGATTTAGGCTGGGAAGAGGTCGGTGCAGTCCTGCCGCGTCCCGCCGGTGCGGACCGCGTGTCGCGGGGAAACTCGCTTGGTCGTGCGGCTCAATGCGCGTGTTGGTCGCGGTGGTGGATGCAGAGGCTGTTGCCGTCGGGATCGGCGACCACGGCGAGGTGGCAGACCGGGCTGGGCACCGGTTCGAGGTGGAATCTCGTGCCGGCGGCGCGGAGTGCGGCAATCGCCGCGTCGAAATCGGCCACCTCAAGCGCGACGCTGGGACCGTCGACGGAGGGCTTCCAGTTGGGCGCCATGTTGGTGATCCCGAGCGTCCCGCCGGCGAGGTCGTACTCGATCCAGAGCTTCTCCCCTTCGCCGAAGGTGCAGGTGGGTTTGAGCCCGAGCACGCCTTCGTAGAAGGCGCGGGCGCGGGGCATGTCGGTGACGGGGTAGCCGGTGAAGGCGATTTCGGTGACGTTGATCATGGTGTGTGGCGATCCGATTGTGTGGTGGAGTGGGGCGTTGGGCGGAGGATAACACGGGCTGCTGACAACGGTATGTCAGGAGAGTTCTGTGGGCTCCGGAAACGATGAGGCGCGGTCGCGGATACGCGACGAGTCCCGGTTGAGGACGGGGTGAGGGCCAGCGGTTCTTCGGACGGGCGGGGCTCAGCGATGGCGTCGGACCGCGGCCTGGGCGAGATCGCGGACGAGCCTGCGCAGTTCCGCCGGCGCGATCGCCTCGGCTTCGGCCCCGAAGGAGAGCAGCCAGCGGGCGCACCACTCCAGCGAGTAGGTGTGGAGGCGCACCTCGGTCCCGCGGTCGCCGGGCTTCTCGGCGAGCACGCCGCTGTGGCTCTCCGCGCGGACTCGTTCGAGCGCTCCAGCGGCGACGCGCAGGCGGACTTCGATCCTGGGCGAACTGGCCTCGATCTCGGCGAGATGGCGTTGGAGATCGAAGTCCTTGCGCGGAGTGAACTGTTCGGCGCCGAGTTCGAGCCGGCGGATGCGATCGAGCCGGAAGTGCCGGACTTCGCGGCGCAGCCGGCACCAGGCGACGAGGTACCATGCTCCGCCGGCGAAGACCACGCCCATCGACTCGACCTCGCGGGTGGTGTCTTCGGTGCGCGCGCGGGCCCGGTAGACAAGGCGCAGAATCCGCCGGGCGACGAGGGCCTGCTGGATCGGGCGAAGCGTGTCCTTGTCGAGTCCCGGAGGTGGGCGGGCGGGGCCGGCGATGACAGTTGCCTGTTCGAGGCGGTGGAGTTCGTCCTGGCGATCGGCCGGGAGGACTGCGCGGATCTTCAGCAGTGCCGAGGCGACCGAGCCCTGCAGGGACGAGTCGGCGAAGCGTTTGACCAGTTCACCGCCGACGAAAAGCGCCGCAGCTTCATCCGCCGTGAACAGCACCGGCGGCAGGTGGTAGCCTTTCACCAGGCTGTAGCCGACACCTGCTTCGCCGGAAATCGGGACACCGGCTTCGCCCAGTGCCGCGATATCGCGGTAGATGGTGCGTGCGCTGACCTCGAAGTGCGCGGCCAGATCCTGCGCGCGCACGAGACGCCGGCCCTGCAGGAAAAGCACCATCGCCACGAGTCGGTCGGTCCGGTTCATCGAGGGACGGATGGATTTTGCCGGGGTTGGACGGGGACCGGGCTAGGAGGGTCAGTTGCCCCGGTGCAGGAGCGACTCGACCAGCGCGCGGAGAAAGACGGTGTCTCCGGGGAGATTCGAAAGCTCGGCCAGCGCGGCGGCGGTGAGCTCGGCGGCGCGTGTGCGGGCACCTTCGAGACCGAGCACGCGGACCATCGTGGCCTTCTGGGCGGTGGCGTCCTTGCCGGCGGTCTTGCCCAGCGCGGTGGAGGTGGCGGTGGTGTCGAGCACGTCGTCGATCACCTGGAAGGCGAGGCCGACGCCGCGCCCGAGGCGTCGGAGCGAGGCGAGTTGGTTCTCGTCGGCGCCGCCGATGAGTCCGCCGAGTGCCAAGCTGCAGGAGATCATCGCGGCGGTCTTGCCGTTGTGGATGAACTCGACCTGGTCGCGGGTGGCCTGAGTCCGCTCCGCTTCGATGTCCTCCATCTGGCCGCCGATGAGCTCGGTGCTGCCGGCGGCCTGCCCGAGCTCGCGGACGAGCGCGGCGGCGAGGGCGGGGCGGTCGGCGTAGTGCGAGGCGAGGAGCGCGAAGGCGTGGGTGAGCAGGGCGTCGCCGGCGAGGATGGCGGTGGGCTCGTCGAAGGCCCGGTGGCAGGTCGGGCGACCGCGGCGCAGGTCGTCGTTGTCGAGTGCCGGCAGGTCGTCGTGGATGAGCGAGTAGGTATGGATGCACTCGATCGCGACGGCGGCTGCCGCGGCCTCTGCGCGTCGGCCGAAGAGATCGGCGGCGGCGAGGACGAGGACGGGGCGGATGCGCTTGCCGCCGGCCTCGAGGCTGTAGCGCATCGCGGAGTGAAGGCGGGTGGGACGCGTTTGGCCCGCGGGCACGAAACGGTCGAGCGCCTGCTCGGTCTCAAGGCGCAGTTGCGAGAATTGGGCGGCGAAGTCCATCGATGTGATTGGGGCAGGATTGGGGCGTCGTGCGCTGTGGGAAAGCCCGAAGCGACGTGGTGCAGGGCGGGGATCGCGAGTTTGACGGCTCCCGCAACCCGTGGAGGGGCACGGGGATCAGCGCGTGGTGAACCAGACGATGCGTTGTTCACTTGTCCCGTCGGGGCTTCCGCCTAGACGTAAGTGCCTCGCGGGGATCGGTGCTCGTGATACGCCGCGATGCCGCTTCCGTCAGTCTCGACATCCTGAATCAGCATGAAATCCATCCAGTCCGAGCGCGTGAAGATCTTGCTGGTTGACGACCATCCCTTGCTGCGAGCCGGTCTCCGCGAATGTCTCGGCTGTCATTCTGCCCGTTTTGAGATCGTGGGGGAGTCCGGTGACAGCGATAGCGCCTGGCAGGCGGTTGCGCGGTTGGAGCCCAATCTGGTCGGGATGGAGCTGGAGCTGCCGGGGGAGGGTGGCCTCGCGCTCACCCGGCGGATCAATACGACCTTCCCGATTTCGAAGATCATGATACTGACGGCGGTTGGTGACGGCCGGACGATCACCAGCGCATTGGAGGCTGGGGCGGCCGCCTATGTGCTGAAGAACTGCTCGGGTGAGGAGCTCATCACTGCGGTCGAGGCGGTGTTGGTCGGCCAGATCTACCTCTCGCCAGCCGCGTCAACGGTGATTGTTCGTGATCGCCAGCGACAACATCCGGGTGGGGGCGAGCTTCTCTCGCCGCGGGAGTTGGAGACGCTCAAGCAGATCGCAGATGGGATGACCACCAAGGAGATCGCGTTCGCCCAGAAGGTCAGCCCCAAGACCGTGGAGACGCACCGGCTCAACCTCATGACCAAGTTGCAGATCAACACCGTGGCCGGCCTGACCAAGTACGCCATCCGCGAGGGCTTGGTCGCGCTGTAGTTCGTCGCGGTTCCCCGGGCGGCGCTTGGCGGAATGAGTGTCGAGTCGGGAAATTCCGGAGTGTCCCGAGGCGGACGACGTGTCGTGTGTGACCGCGCGAGGCTCGCGCGCGGTGCGCGGACTTGTTCGGGGAGGGGGCCTTAAGGAAAGGCCCGACCGGTTCTGCGGCTCCGGTCCCGTAGGATCACCTCGGGGCGAGCGGTGGACCCGGGGCTTCACCTCATCGCCCGGCGCCGGGATCTTTCCTCGTCACCCTAAGGAAAAACGTAGCGGCAGGGGTGGATCTTCCTGATGAGGGGAGCGTGTCGTTTGAACGATAGTACAGGACGATGCGAATCGCTCCCTCCATCGTGTCTCCGCTTGTCGGAACATAGGACTACCTCTCGGCCTGTTTCCTACCGTGTCGCGCATTCTCTCCATCGAAGACAGCCTGACCATCCGCAAGATGGTTGAAACAATCCTGCGATCAGCAGGACACGAGGTGTTGCTGGCCGACCGGGCGTCCTCGGGCCTGGAGCTTGCCCGCGCCGCCAAGCCCGATCTGATCCTCCTGGACTTCGTCCTGCCGGACTTGCCGAGCCCCGAGGTCTGTCGGCAGTTGCTTGCCGATCCGGCCACGGCCGAGATCCCGATCCTGCTGATCAGCACCAATGGCGCGGCGATCCGCCAGCTGTACGCCGACAGTCGCAATGTCCGCGACTACCTGACGAAGCCGTTCCAGGCCAAGGTCCTGAAGTCCGTGATCGAACACCTGTTGGCGAAGCGTGCCGCTCCTGTTGAAGACAGCCGCAATGCCGTGTTCACGACCGCAAGTGCCGCACCGGCGGCCCAGGTGGCGGCGGTCCCGGGCACTGTCTCTGCGCCGGGCGAGGCGCGCTCCGGTGAGCCGGCGGCGCACACGATCTCGTTGCGGACACTGCTCACCGGGCGCTTCCGCAGCATTGCGAAGATGATCCCTGACCTCGAGCGGCGGCGCGGGGCGCTGCCGGCGGAGACTTTCTATCTGCCATTCTTTCTGCGCGGCGAGCTGCTCGCGGAGATCGCGGCAGCGATCGTCCAGCCGGTCGAGCATGTGCAACCGCAGATCGCCGGGACAAACGCCTGGGTGGGGCTGGATGCGGCGTTGCTGCACCTCGGTCGAACGGGCGCCACGGGTGAGTTCACGCTGCAGATGGAAGGGGAGGTGGTCACCGTGACGCTTTCCCAGGGGCGTGTGGTCATGGTCGGCTCCACCAACCCGCGGGCGTACTGCACTGGCGCCGCCTACAACTTCCGGGCCGTGCCGGCGACCGCAGTCTCCGCCGCCGTGACTGCCCAGCAGCGCGAGGGGGTCCCGTTCTTCATCACCCTGTGTCGCCTCGGCCTGATGCCGGATCCGGGCATCCTGGAGGCGCTGCTGCGCAATCAGGGAATTGTCGCCGTGCAGCGCGCACTGGTCGACGGGGGTACTCGCTACAGTTTCGTCGCCGGCAAGGCATTGCCCGAGGCGGCCCGGCAGTTTCCGCTCAATCTCGAGATGCGCCAGTTCGTGCTTTCGGTGCTGCGGTTGGTGGACGACTGGCTCGCGATCGAGAGTGCCACCGGCTCGGTCGAGACGGTGTATGCCGTCGTGTCCGATGCGGCCGAGCAAAGCGCCCAGCTGGAGCTTTCGGCCGGCGAGAGCGCGGTGGTGGGGCTGGTCGACGGGCAGCGTTCCCTGCAGGCGATCGCCACCGCTTCCGGACAGGAACTGTTCTGCACCTGCGCGGCCATCTACCGGTTGCTCCGGCTGGGGCTGCTGCGCGCGGCAGCCGTGCCGCTGGCGACCGCAACCACTTCCGACTGACCAAACAACCCACACGACCAGGCAACTTGCCTTATTCCTATGAGCACCATGTCAAAAGTCCTAATCGCCGATGATTCCGCCACCCAGGTGGCCCTCATCCAGTCCGCGGTGTCCGGTGCCGGACACGTCGCTATTGTCGCCACCAACGGGGACGAAGCCCTTCGGCTCGCGGCCAGCGAGAAGCCGGCCCTAATCCTGTTGGATGTCGTCATGCCCAACGTCGACGGCTTCCAGGTCTGCCGCAAACTGCGCAAGCAGCCCGAGACCGCGAATACGCCGATCGTCCTCGTCACCTCCAAAACCCAGGAGACCGACCGGTTCTGGGGGCTGCGCCAGGGGGCCAACGACTACGTGATGAAGCCGTTCGAGACCAAGGCCCTCGTCGACATCATCCGCAAGCACATCGGCTGAGCCATCTTCCCATGAAGGACTCCTCCTCGGGTCAGGTGGTGCATCTGGTCGCGCTGCGTGCCGGGCAACGTTTCGCGCTCCCGGTCTCATGTGTGCGCGAAGTGCTGCCGCTTCCCGAGCTCGAGCCGGTTCCGCTGGCTCCGGCCGAACTGCTCGGCTCGTTCCAACTGCGTGGCGAAATCGTGCCGGTGGTGCGCCCGGATTCACTCCTGGTGATCGAGAATCCGGAGGCGCCGCCGACCGTGCTCGCCATCCTGCACGAACGCGACGCGATCTGTGCCGTCGCGTTCGACCGGGTCCTGGGCGTCGTTTCGCTCTCGCCGTCCGATCTGTTGCCGCACCCGTTGTCGTTGCAGCGCCCGTGGATGGCCCACCTGCGCGTCGATCCGAAACATCAACTGATCACCGTCCTGGCGGGGACCGCACTGATCGGCGCCATCATTGAGCGGCTTCGTTTCGCCGCAGCAACGGCATGATCCCGCGGTCCCGCCTACTCCCCGTCGCCCGTCGCGGCCGGCCTTGAGGCGCGGTCCCCGGGGCATCGGTTTCACTCTCTCATCATCCGCCGCCAGCCAAGCATTGTCCTATGAACACCAACACCCAGCAGCATTCCGCTACCCCGTCTGTCGCCGGAGGGGACGGCCTCCGCAGGAAGTCACTCAAGGTCAGCCAGAAGATCACCCTCCTCAGCTTCAGCATGGTGCTGCTCACCGTCGTCATCCTGACGGTGATCGTCGTCGTGCAGAAGAGCCGGATGTCCCCCGTCTTGGGCGGATATCTCGACGCCCAGGCCTTCGACAGCGCCGACAAACTCATCCAGACCATCCGCGACACTTGCGCTGCCGCCCAGGCCCAGACCGGCCGGCAACTCGATCATAGTCTGAACCTCGCCAACGAGCTTCTGCAGCGGCAGGGCTCCGTCTCGCTCCAGTCCGAGAACGTGCCCTGGTCGGTGGAATTCGCCGGGACGCAGCAGAAGGTCAAGGCGGAGCTGCCCAAATTCGCCGTCGGGGGGCAGTGGATCGGACAGAATACCGACGTCGCTGTCGCCACCCCGATCGTCGACGAGCTCAAGCATTTGACCGACTCCGAGGTCACCCTTTTCCAACGCATGAACGACGCGGGCGACATGGTGCGCGTGGCCACCACGATTGTCACCGCGGACGGAGTGCGCGCGATCGGCACTGCCATTCCGGCGAAGAATGCCGATGGCTCTTCCAACGCGGTTGTGGCCCGCGTGCTCGCAGGCGAGACGTTCCGCGGCCGCGTCCCGGTCGTGAACGTGTGGCACGAAGCCGTGTACCAGCCGATATGGGACGCGGCGCATCAGCGGGTCCTCGGGATGCTGTTTCTCGGCAAGAACATGACCGAGGCCACCAAGGCCGTGCGCGAGAGCATCCTCAAGGTCAAGCTGGGCGAGACCGGCTACGTTTTCGTCCTCGGCAGCCAGGGCAACCAGCGCGGTCGTTACGTTATCTCCCAGAATGGCAAGCGCGACGGCGAGGACATCTGGGAAACAAAGGATGCGAAAGGCGAGCCGATGGTGCAGAACATCATTCGTGCCGGCCTTGCGGCGAAGGCCGGGCGTTCGGAGCGCGTGGACTACCTTTGGGTTGACGCCGGAGCGACGTCCGCCCGTGAGAAATTTGCCGCCGTGACCTACTATGAGCCGTGGGACTGGGTCCTTGGGGCCAGCGCCTACTACGACGAGTTCCGGCTTACGCAGAGAGCGGCGCTGAGCACGTTGACTCAACTCCTTTGGTGGACGGTCGGCGTGGCCATCGTTCTGGCCCTCTCCTCGTTCTTCGTCAGCAGCCAGATGGCCCTCGGCATCACCCGTCCGCTCACGGCGCTCACCGCCACCGCGAAACGCATCGCTGCCGGCGACAACTCCGCCCGCGTGGAGGTCCGCACCGACGACGAGATCGGCCTGCTGGGCGATGCGTTCAACTCGATGATCGCGGCCCGCATCAAGGCCAAGGAGGAGACCGATGACTACAAGAAGCTGCAGGAGGGCATCCAGACCTTGCTGCAGGTCACGGCCAGCGCCTCCGACGGCGATCTCACCGTGCGCGCGCCCGTCACCGACGGTGCGTTGGGCAACGTGAGCGACGCCGTCAACCTCATGTTTGAGAACGTTGGTACCCTGATCCAGAGCGTGCAGGATTCGGCCAAATCCGTGAGCGCCTCGGCGCTCGAGATCCAGGCCGCGGCCGAGCAGCTGGCCCACGGCGCCAACACGCAGAACCTTGAGATCGTCAATACCAGCTCCGCCGTGCAGGAGATGGCGGCCAACACCGAGTCGGTCTCCAGCAACGCCGGCGCCGCCAACGAGGCGGCCAGCCGGGCCAAACGCGCCGCCGAGGACGGTGCCAAGGCCGTCAACGACGTCATCACAGGCATGGAACGCATCCGTGAGAACGTGCAGGCCAGCGCCCGGAAGATCAAACGCCTGGGCGAGCGCTCGATGGAGATCAGCACGATCGTCAACACCATCAACCACATCTCCGCCCAGACCGACATGCTTGCGCTCAACGCCGCGATCGAGGCGGCGCGTGCCGGCGAGCACGGTCGCGGTTTCACCGTCGTCGCGGAGGAGGTCCGCAAGCTGGCGGAGCGCGCCGCCGCCGCCACCCAGGAGATCGAGAAGCTTGTCGCCTCGATCCAGGCCGAGACCAACGAATCCGTCACCGCCATGGAGATGCAGACCTCCCAGGTGGAGGACGGCTCCAGGATCGTGGCCACCGCCGGCACTTCGCTCGAGCACATCAGCCAGGCTTCGGTGCAGTCGGCCGAGCTGATCAACGAGATCTCCCTCGCCGCCAAGCAGCAGGTGCGCGGCGCCAATGGCGTGGTGGTCGCGATGCAGACCGTGTCGTCGATCGCCCAACAGGCCCAGACCGGTGCCGCGAAGACCAAACGCGCCACCGAATCCCTGGCGACCTTGGCGAACGAACTCCTCGGTCGTGCCGCGAAGTTCAAGGTCTAGTCCGGAGCTGCATCCCGACGATGAATCCCGCTTCCATGATCGAGGCCGTGCCGTCCGGTTCGGCTGAGGCGCTCTTCGCCGAGCGTGTCCGCGCATTGGTGGCGGCACGCTGCGGCTACGCCCCGCGGCCGGCCGCCATGCCCGATCTGGTCGCCGCGTGGGCGCGGCGGCGGGGCGGTCGTTAGCCGGCGG